>JBLNDC010000119.1:0-12479 GCA_050261255.1 Bacteroidota bacterium | reverse complement strand
TTATTGATCGAGCGCAAATAATGTATAAATTTTCCTCCGTTGGTTCATACTTAAGGCATCATACTTTACGGAGGAAACAATGCTGAAGTCCAAAGGGAGTAATCGAAAAGAGCAAAGTTGGCGGCAGCTGTTGAATAAAGTCTGGGGTCTTTTTCGGTTCGACGAACCTCAAGTGGGAGCGGTAAAAGCCCCTGATATAATGGAAAGTTTAGAAAATGCCAGACGGGAATGGCAATATGCCGAAGCCTATTTTAATAGTGTCCAAGACCCTGATTTAATCGATCATGCTATTTTTTATATGGGCGCCACCGAAAAAAAATATACTTATTTACTAAAACAGGCCAAGGAAAAAGGGATCAATATCGAACGTTTCTCCTTGGACCGGGTTGGATAAAGCTGTTCTGGGACTGGGTCTAAAACGGCTCCACCTCCAATACAATGTCTTAAGGAGGTGAGCATCATGCCGGCCGGTTTAATTATTATTTATTTAATAATTCTCGGTTTTTTATACCTTTTGGGGAAAAATTGTTGGAAACCCCTCTTCATTATCTTCAATTTCTTGTTCCAAGGAGCGCTGGGCGCATTCGGCCTTTATCTATATAACTTGATAATCGCTGGTTGCGGTTGGGATTATCCAATCCCTTTGAATCCCTTTAATTCGATTTTTACCGGTTTTTTAGGAGTTCCGGGATTAGCATCGCTGGTGGTCCTGAAATATTGGGTCAAAATATGAAAAGACGGGGACAGACACTAATTCGCCCCCTTTGACATAGTGTTATATATATACGGTTCAAGAGAACAACTAACGGAGGTATGGTTGATGGATAACCCTGAGTGTTTCAGCTGCGGAGCCTCTACCCCGGGAGGTTTAAAAATCTTAGGGCAATACCTCTGTAAAGATTGCGAGTCCAAATTAGTCCATTGCCAAACAGGGAAAATCGATTACCAGCATTGGATCGATAGCTGCCGCCGCTTTTGGGAAAAATCGGACGTCAACTTGAGTGAATTTGAAGAAGAGGCTTAATAGCCTTTTTTTATTTTTAATACTCCCCGCTCATAATCGGGAATTCATGATCCATCTTACGCATAAAAACATCTAAGACCAACCCACTTAACAATCTTAAACGTAATTACACCTATACCGGCTTTTTATAATCACCGCTCAAGAAAAAGGAAAGCTCCGGTAAGTTGTCGAATTAATTTCAGTAATGAAAATAAATTTTGCTCAGAATCAAGCGCCGCTCTTTGAAGAATTGTTGAGATACTCCGGAAAGCCATTGATTCCCTTCCATACCCCCGGCCATAAACGGGGGGACGGTTTAGAACCGGAATGGATGCAACAGGGTTTCGCTAATCGATTCGACCTAACTGAGATCACGGCCTTTGATTGGTCAGGGGCTCTAGAAAAAGCCCAAATGTTGGCAGCGGATTTTTTCCAAGCCGATTGCAGCTTTTTTCTGACCCAAGGTGCGTCCCAGGGAATTATCGGAGCACTCCTCGGGTTATTCGCACCGGGTGATAAAGTATTAGTTGCCCGTAACTGCCACCTCTCCGTCATCAATGGTATCATTTTATCAGGTTTAACTCCTGTTTTTATCGAAACTGAATACCTATCCGATTGGGGAATCCCCAGCGGCATAAAAGTATCGTCTTTACAAGAAAAAATTGAAACCAACCCCGATTTTAAGGGGTTAATCATCACCAATCCGACATACCAAGGGCTAGCTGAACGGGTTCAAAAATACCGCAATCTAATTGGCGAAAAACTACTGATCGTCGACGAAGCCCATGGCGGCCATCTGGAATGGTCCGGTATAGCCGGATATAATGCTTATCAAGCAGCGGATCTATGGGTCCACGGGACCCACAAAATAATGGGTTCACTAACTCAAACCGGTATGCTCCACCTTCGTTCGACAAGGATTAAACCGGGTTGGATTCAACAAGGAATCGGCTTAATCACCACTACCAGCCCTTCATATATATTATTAGCTTCACTCGATTCCAACCGGCGTTTTTTAGCGAAAACAGGAGCCAACTTATTTCAGAGGCGTTTACCTGAGCTTTATAAGATCCGTTCCCAAATCGCAGCTTACAATGGGGTCCAAATATTAGAACAGCCGCCGGAAGACGATGCGGTGATCGATCCCTGGAAGATTACACTTAGCTTTCGCCTTTTAGGATTAACCGGTTTTCAAGCAGCTGCTATTTTAGTGAACGATTTTCGAATTCAACCGGAATACGCTGATTTCAACCAAGTAACTTTTTTGTTGGCCCCTTGGCAGAAACAATCTGATTTTGAGGCTCTTTCCCGAGCTATAGCCGGCATTTCCAACCGGATTAATCGGAAAATAGCGCCCCTTTATCGCATGCCTCATTCATTACCCTCTCTAGTCATGCCGGTCCGGGAAACGGTTTTTTCAGAAAAAGTCGCTCTTTCTCCGGAAAAAGCAATCGGGAGAGTATCCGCCGGGATTATCGCACCCTATCCGCCAGGGATACCGTTACTGATTCCCGGTGAATTGATCAGAGTAGAGGAAATCGAAACCATCAGAGAAACCCTAGCCTTAGGCGGAGTAGTGCGCGGACTCGATCCGGAAGGCAGAATCCCGGTGGTCAAGGAGAACCAATAAACGAAATGGGAAAAGGATACTTTATTACATTAGAAGGAATTGACGGTTGCGGCAAATCGACCCAAGCTAAACTGATTCACCAGCGCCTCACAGCAATGGGTTATCAGGTATTGCTAACCAGGGAACCTGGTGGGACCGAGCTTGCCGAAGAGATCAGGCGGGTAATCCTGACCCCCGGAAAGGAAGAGTTGGACCCAATCGCTGAAATACTACTTTATGCCGCATCACGGGTTCAACATGTTAACGTCCTGATCAAACCAGCTTTAAAAGCCGGACAAATAGTAATCTCGGAGCGATTTGTCCATTCGAGCCTTGCTTATCAAGGATATGGTTTAGGCCGGGATCTAAATTTAATCAAAGAGGTTAATCGTTTGGCTACCGGAGAAATTTGGCCTGACCTCACTTTTTTACTGGATGCGACGGCGGAAAAATCGGTGGAAAGAGTGCGCTACCGTGCCGCAGCTAACGGTGATGGTTGCGATCGTATCGAGTTGCGCGGTTTATCATTTCAAGAACGGGTCAGGAACGGATACTTAAAATTAGCGGAAGAAGACGAAAGAATCGTGGTGATTAACATCGCCGGTAAGAGCATTAATGCTGTATTTACGGAGATTTTGGAGATTATGTCTCGGAGGTTAAATCTTAAATTCGGATAAGGAGTTGGTACAAATGAGATTAGTGATTGCAATGGTTCAGGACCAGGATGTCAACAAGTTGCTCGGTGTATTGACTGAACACAATTACTATGCCACTAAACTGGCCAGTACCGGGGGATTCCTCCGGCTTGGTAATACCACTCTGCTGATTGGGGTTGAGGAAAATCAGGTCCGGGAAGTAGTAGATTTGATTAAAGAGACCTGTCATTCCCGGAAACAGTTGATGTCGCCCATCGCCTCCGTCGGGCGTTCGATGAATAATTACATTCCGGAACCGATTGAGGTTTCCGTAGGCGGAGCCACTGTTTTTGTAGTTGATGTTTTGGAATTCTCCAAAGTTTAACGGAGGTCAACGGGATGGAAGTAAAATCAACCGGTTCCAAGCAGGTAGGCGCCGGCAACGAAGCTTTTGCCAGGACTCCCGGGATTAATTCCAAACAAACGGCTTTTAGCGATACTTTGAGGGAGACCGACAATGACCGCCGCCGTCAAGCATGTGACGAACTGCTGCGCCAGATCGATTCGGTTAGCGATATTTTAAAGAAAGCGCCCACTCCCAACGGTATTAAAAAATACCGCCGGTTGGTTGCTTCTTTTATCAGGGAAGCTATAAACCAAACTTATGAGCTTAACGAAGAAACCCATTGGGACCGGAGCGGTAACCGGAAAAGCTATCTTACAGTTAGGAACATTAATCAAGCTTTGGAAGAGCTAACCGATGAAGTAATGAACCGGGAAAAAAAGCAGATCGACTTAGTCGCCAAACTGGATGAGATCCGAGGGATGTTATTGGATCTATATATGTAATATTAAAATAAACAATACGGAGAACGATTGGTGCATTTTTCTGATATAATAGGGCATAAGGAAATTATCCGGACATTAAAGGCCGCCATTGACCAAGGCAAAGTAGGCCATGCTTACCTATTTACGGGCCCGGCCGGAATCGGTAAAAAAACATTGGCTAAAGCCTTTGCCACCCGGTTGCTTTGTCTTGAAAATAATGAGCAACCGGATTGCCGGTGTCAAGGGTGTGTCAGAATGCAAACGGACAACCACCCTGATTTCATTACGATTTTGCCGGCGGGAGGAACTTCGATCAAAATCGAACAACTTCGCCATATCCAACATGAATTATTTTACCGGCCGTTAATGGGAGAACGAAAGGTATGCTATTTTCCGGATGCCGAGTTATTAACTGAAGCTGCGGCCAATAGTTTTCTAAAAACTTTGGAAGAACCTCCGTCAGGAGTGGTCTTTTTATTTACCGCAGTCCGCTCGGATTTGATCTTGCCCACCATTCGATCGCGTTGCCAGGTTTATCAGCTTTTTCCCGTACCGTACGCTGAGATTACTGAGGCGCTGATTAAAAAGGGGGTTGACCCCTCTGCAGCCTCCAAACGGGCCGAATTAAGCTGCGGTTTACCTGGAAAAGTTTTAAACAGCCCGGATGAAGGCCAAGTTGATCAGCTGTTGGGATTGGATGAAGTCCTCTCCTCAAGTTTGTTGGATTTGTTTAAATTCGCTAATGATTTGGAGAAAAAAGAGCGCCGGGATATTTTAGGATTATTTAAAAAATGGGAATACCAAGCCAGGCAAGAGTTGTTACAAAATTCCGGCTCCGAACTGACGGGCAAAGTTAATGATTTTATTTTTATTTTGGAAAAAACGGGACAAGTTACCGACATGATTGAAAGCAACGTTAATCTTAGACTGGTAATTGAAGAATTTTTTTTGACATTAAAAACTGCCGTGAAGATATATTAATCTATTAATCATACCGGATTCTTTTATTAGATTTCGGAATTGCATAATTCTTGATTTTGACTTTGGCTCACAAACGGCTAGTGAAGGGATTGAATTGCTAATGGTTACAGTAATAGGAGTCAGTTTTAAACTGGCGGGTAAAATATATTATTTTGATCCTGCTGGTTTTGAGCTTAAACAGGGAGAACAGGTCATTGTCGAAACTGTTAGGGGCATTGAATTCGGCAAAGTGATGATCGGCCCCCGCGAAGTTTCCGAAGATAAAGTTACTTCCCCTCTGAAAAAAGTGATCCGCGTCGCTACTCCTGAGGATCATGCTCAGTTAAAAGAGAATGAAGAAAAGAGCAAAAAAGCGTTTGATATCTGCCTCCAAAAAATTAAACAGCACCAATTGGAGATGAAATTGGTCGATGTGGAGTACACTTTTGACCGGAGTAAAATAATATTTTATTTCACCGCCGATGGCAGGATTGATTTCCGGGAGTTGGTAAAGGATCTGGCGGCTGTTTTTAAAACCCGGATCGAATTGCGTCAGATTGGTGTCAGGGATGAAGCCAAAATGCTGGGTGGCCTCGGGCCCTGCGGTCGCCCCTTGTGTTGCGCCACTTTTCTGGGAGAATTTGAACCAGTCTCGATTAAAATGGCTAAAGAACAAAACCTGTCCCTAAATCCGGTTAAAATCTCCGGAATCTGTTCGCGGCTAATGTGTTGCTTAAAATATGAGTCCTCCTCCTACCGTGAGGCCAAAGCCGATCTGCCTCTGGTCGGCGGCAAGGTCCGGATTGACGGAGCCGAAGGGACAATTCTGGAAACGAATCCGGTTAAGGAATCAGTTTTAGTCGAATTGGAAGGCGGCGTCAAGAAAGAAGTCCTCTTAGCGGAGATTGAAGAGATCATTTTGGATACCCCTGAAACCGATTTGGAGAGTAATAACAACGATAATAAAGATAATGAATAAAATTTGTCTGACAAAATTCAGAAATTATATTGACACCCGCCAGGTTCTCCCTTATAATTTTGTTTAAATATATTAACTGCAATGAAGAGGCTAGTAGGATGGTACGGCCCTAGAGAGCTGGTGGATGGTGTAAACCAGCGCCCCAACATCTGAAACTCCCCTCTGAGCCGCTCGCCCAAAGGTTTCGAGTAGGTGGAGCCGGGGGATTTCCAAGCGGAAGTCCGGCCCGTTATCGCGAAAACATCCCTCTATAACCTGCGTGGTTATAGGAGATGTTGCAGAGGCCATTTTATTGGTAAAGTTGGGTGGTACCACGAGAGTTACCCTCGTCCCGAAGTTTCGGAACGAGGGTTTTTATTTTTTAAAGATGTCCTAAGTCTAAAGTTCAAAGTTTAAGTCCAAAACTTAAGTTCGAAGTCTTAAAGCCCGGGTTTATGACTGAACTTAAGGGCATCTCCTGATTGATATTCAAGTTTTAATTTAGACTTGTGACTTTTGACTTTTGACTTTCGACTTTCGACTTTTGACTACTAATTTTAAGGAGGCCTAGTCATATGAAACAGATTAAAATCTTCGACACTACGCTCCGGGATGGTGAACAATCCGCCGGGATTAACCTTAACGTAGATGAGAAATTACAGATTGCCAGACAATTAGCCCGCTTAAATGTGGATATCATTGAGGCTGGGTTCGCCATAGTCTCGCCGGGGGATTTTGCCGGAGTTCAGGCCATTGCCAGGGAGATTAAGGGCGTAACCGTCTGCTCTTTGGCGCGTGCGGTTAAAGGTGATATCGACCGTGCCTGGGAAGCTTTAAAAGATGCGGAGAACCCCTTAATTCACACTTTTATCGCCACCTCGGATATTCATATGAAATATAAGCTCAATAAGGGACCGGATCAGGTAGTGGCCATGGCGGTGGAAGCGGTTAAACATGCCAAGAGCCTTTGTCCCAATGTAGAGTTCTCAGCCGAAGACGCGACCCGTAGCGATTGGGATTTCCTCTGCCGGATCTTTGGAGAGGTCATTAAAGCCGGGGCCACGATCATTAATGTCCCTGACACCGTTGGTTATGCTATTCCCAGCGAATTCGCCAGGCTCATCCGGTACCTAAAAGAAAATACTCCCGGAATCGACGGCGTTTCCCTTTCGGTCCATTGCCATAATGACCTAGGGTTGGCGGTATCCAACTCCTTAATTGCCGTTGAGAACGGCGCCGATCAGGTCGAGTGTACCATTAATGGTTTGGGCGAACGGGCCGGGAATGCAGCATTGGAAGAGGTCGTAATGGCTATTAAAACCAGGCCGGAAAACTTTAAGGCCCAGACCCGGCTGGTGACAGAACAAATCCACCGTTCCAGCGTGTTGGTGTCAACTCTCACCGGAAAACCGGTCCAACATAATAAGGCAATCGTCGGTTCCAATGCTTTTGCCCATGAAGCCGGAATTCACCAGGATGGAATGCTTAAAAACCGAATGACTTACGAAATAATGACCCCCGAATCCATTGGTTTAGGGCAAAGCAATATCGTTCTCGGAAAACATTCCGGCCGGCACGCGGTTAAAAATAGACTCCAGGAAATGGGATACAACCTAAATGAGACGGAAATCGACCAAACCTATCAACGCTTTATCGAATTGGCGGATAAGAAAAAAGAAGTGACTGACTCTGATCTTGAAGCTTTGGTCAGAAATGAAATTCAAGTTATCGCTGATAAATATGAATTGGATTACCTCCATGTCAGTACCGGTAACTCAACGATTCCTACCGCTACTATTCGCTTAAAAGTGGATGGAACTCTGATTCAGGAGGCTTCTTGTGGCCACGGGCCCATCGACGCCATCTATAAAGCCATCGACCGGATCACTAAACTCACGGTAAAGCTGGATGAATATAGTATTAAAGCGGTGACCTCCGGAGAAGACGCCTTGGGCGAGGTTGTGATCAAAGTAAGAGAAAACGGCCATGCATATGTCGGCCGAGGCCTTTCCACCGACATTATTGAGGCCAGTACCTTAGCGTATCTCCATGCGATCAATAAAATGATCCGAGCTATCAAATAATTTTAAAAATTCGCTTATGACTTTCCCCCTTTCCGGGGAAAATATACCGGAAAGGGGTGTTTTTCATGAAATTAAGAGTAGGAGTAATCGGGGCCGGTTTGGCCTGGGAAAGATTGCATTACCCGGCATTCCAAGAACTGGCCGATAAGTATGTAATAACCGCACTCTGTGATGTGGACCGGAGCCGGGTTGAGAATTGGGGCCGGCGTTTAGGATTAAATATTCAAAATGATGTATTTACGGATTTTTACGCCATGTTGGAAAGGGCTGATTTAGATGTCATTGACATCTTAGTCCCAATCTCCGAAAACCACCCGGTAGGCGAAGTAGTTGCCAAAACAGGCAAAGCGGTGATTTTAGAAAAACCGATGGGCGCCACTATCGAACAGGCCTTGGCGACTAAAAGGATCTACGAGCGGTATGGGAACAAAGTATTAATTGCTGAAAATTACCGTTATAGTGAGGAGTTTACCCTGATTAAGGACTTGGTCCGAGAGAAGCGCGTCGGTAGCCCGGTCTTCTTCATTTACCATAACACCAGTTGTTTCCCTTGCGCGATGACCAAGGACACCTTTTCAGCCACTGAATGGCGGCAACATCCGGATTACCCCGGAGGAGATATTTTAGATGCCGCCATTCACAAGTTGGCCGGAATCCGTAATATCTTTGGCGATATCGAGCATTTGCAAGCCTATGGAGTGCGCCAAAAGGATGACTTTAGCCCTTATGCGGCAGTCACGGTGAACATAAAATTTTTTGACGGGGTGATTGGTGAGTTTTCTTATTACCCTGCCGGTCAGGAGGTTCAAAAACCGCTTGTAGGTTTAAGGATCTTTTGCCAAAACGGCATGATTTATCTGGAAGATTCCACTTGTGGGATTATTAATATCTTCCATAACGACGGTAGTCACGAGCAGATTAACTTCAGGCCGGATCGGGGTTACTATAACGAGTTGCTCAATCTATACAATGCAGTAATGTATAATGAACCGATCCATGTCACTCCAGAGGTCGAGCTGGGGGATGTTAAGACCGTCTTTGCCATTCTCCAATCGATTAGGGATGAGGAGATCGTCAAAGTTGATCGAGTGAAAGAGTATGCCTTGGCTTAAAAGTTCATCCGTTACCGGCTGATTTCGATTCTTTGATGATGCTTCAATCTGGTTAAAGACTTTAGAAGCGGTGATAATATGTCGCCGCTTTTCCTCGTTTTAACAAGAGTCATAATCGGTAATAAACTTTAAATAAATTAAGATATGATACATAGGGTCGGGTTTAAGAATCTTTAACCTTCACCTTAATAGTTAATTAGAATTTAAACTGCCCCCTTCCGTCAACCGGAAGGAAATCGGAGTCTATTAGAGAATAGTTTGGTAAATTTGAAGATACTATTTATGCCTTTAAAATATTTTTCCACCCCCAGCCTTGATGGGCTAACCCTAAAATAGGCTACGGAGCGCTACTTATTTACTCACGTCCCATGCCTCGTGCCTAAATTTATTACGGAAGATTTTAAGGAATTACAAAAAAGTAATTATGGAGGTATTTCTGTGAAAAAAGAGCTGAGTCTAAATTTATCGAAAACAGCTCCTTATATTGATGCTGCAGAAATGAAATTAATGGAGAGCCAAGTGCAGGCAGCCCATGAACTGCTTCATCGAGGTACTGGAGCTGGAAGTGATTTTTTAGGTTGGGTCGAACTCCCCGCTAAATATGATAAAACGGAATTCCAAGCCATCCAAAAAGCGGCCCAGGAAATCCGGGAAACTTCCGAAGCCCTGGTGGTAATCGGAATCGGCGGTTCCTATTTGGGAGCGAGAGCGGCCATTGAAATGTTGAATCATTCCTTTTTCAATCAGTTTCCCGGGCAAAAGCGGGGCAACCCGCAGATTTATTATTTGGGGCAGACGATTAGCCCAACTTATACCGCAGAGTTGCTTGAGGTACTAGCGGAAAAAGATTTTGCGGTCAATATTATCTCCAAGTCAGGAACAACTACCGAACCGGCCATTGCTTTTCGCTTGATCAAGGAGTTGCTGGTCAAGAAATACGGAGCCGATGGTGCCAAGCGACGGATCTACGCTACTACTGATCGCGCCAAAGGGGCGTTGAAAAAACTGGCCGACGCCGAAGGGTATACCCAGTTCGTTATCCCGGATGACGTCGGAGGCAGGTACTCTGTATTAACGCCGGTGGGATTGTTTCCGATAGCGGTGAGTGGAATCGATATTCAAGAAATGATGGACGGCGCCGAAGCTGGTTATAAAGCGTATCAGAAGCCTACTCTTGAAAAAAATCCGGCTTACCAATACGCGGCAGCCCGGAATATCCTTTATCGCAAGGGAAAACTCGTTGAAATCCTGGTTAATTATGAGCCAAGCCTTCATTATTTCGCGGAATGGTGGAAACAATTGTTTGGCGAGAGCGAAGGTAAAAACCAAAAAGGGATCTTCCCGGCGGCTTGCGATTTCTCTACCGACTTGCATTCGATGGGACAATATATCCAAGAAGGCAGGCGCGAACTGATGGAGACTGTGCTTTGGGTGGAAAAGCCAAGGCGCTCTTTGAGCATTCCCAATGATCCCGATAACATCGACGGCCTAAACTTTCTCTCCGGCCGGACAATGGAATATGTTAATGAAAAAGCGTTTGAGGGAACGTTGTTGGCTCATCACGAAGGCGGAGTGCCCAACATGGTAATCCGGGTTCCGGAACTAACGCCTTATTATTTCGGGAAGCTGGTTTATTTCTTTGAAAAGGCTTGCGGCCTAAGCGGTTATCTCAACGCGGTCAATCCTTTCGATCAGCCCGGGGTGGAGGCTTACAAAAAGAATATGTTCGCTTTGTTGGGTAAACCGGGGTATGAAGCGGAGAAGGAACGGTTGGAAGCGAAATTAAAATTGTAAGCGCCATACCTAAGATAGTCATGAGGCGCTAGCATAAGGCATGAATTTGATGCTATGCTTGATCGCCTCTTTTCATTATCAAATAAGGTAAATCTTTTAACTCCCTATTAAGCAGGTGAACTAGATGTCCGTAAGCAATTATTATGAAGTGCCGACCAGCGATGGGCCGTTGAACTTTACGGTACAAGCGCCCGGTTCAAAGAGCCTTACCAACCGGGCTTTATTGATAGCGGCCTTATGCGACCGGGAAGTCCGGTTAAGTAATGTTCTCTTCAGCGAAGACAGCCGGCATTTCATGGATTGCCTGATTAATTTGGGGTTTAAAGTTGAAAGCGACGAAAATGCTAAAACGGTTATCATTAAAGGAAACAATGGAATTATCCCCCATCGGAATGCCGCCATCAATGTAGGAAGCGCCGGAACGGCCGCCCGGTTTTTGACTGCGTTTTTAGCCGTCTCTGAAGGCGAATATTTGGTGGAAGCCTCCCTGCAAATGGCGGCCCGTCCGATGAAACCATTACTGGATGCCCTGAAATCAATAGGGGCTCAATTCGAATTTTTAGGCCGGCCGGATTGTTTGCCCTTTCGAGTCAAGGGCGCCGCTTCCCCCGATGGAGCGGTTACTTTAGAAGCCAATATCAGCAGTCAGTTTCTGAGCGCCTTATTAATCGTGGGCTGTCTTGGGAAAACCGGTTTGGAGATTAAAATCTCCGGTGAACTGGCGGCCAAACCATACATTGAAATGACCCTCCGGATGATGGCCGATTTCGGTGTGGAAGTTGCAACTGACGATTTTCGTAAATTCAAAGTAGCTCCCCAGCACTATATTGGTAGGGATTATCCGATTGAACCTGATGTCTCCAATGCCTGTTATTTTTGGGCGATGGCCGTCCTTACCGGAGGTT
Organism: Bacteroidota bacterium; assembly: GCA_050261255.1. Taxonomy (GTDB): domain Bacteria; phylum Bacillota; class UBA4882; order UBA8346; family UBA8346; genus JAAYHS01. The sequence continues at coordinate 591 of JBLNDC010000119.1, read as the reverse complement.
CGGCGTTGGTCAAGGAGATACCCTTGGATTCCCTACAAGGGGATATACAATTTTTAGGAGTTTTAAAGCAATTAGGCGCCCGTATCGGTGATAAAAAAGGTGGAATTTACATCGAAGGGCCTGCCGGAGGAGTGTTTCCGGGGATCAAGGCCGACCTCGGCGCTACTCCGGACCAGACCATGACCTTGGCCGCCTTGGCGCCCTATGCATCCTCCCCCACTATCATTCGAAACGTCGGTTTAATTAAGTTCCACGAATCAAACCGGATTGCGGCGATTATCAATGAGTTAAAGCGGATGGGAATTCGAGCGGAAGAACTTGACGACGGAATCATGATTCATCCGGGCGAACCCCATTCGGCCGAGATCGAGACTTACGACGACCATCGAATGGCGATGGCTTTCGCTCTGACGGGGTTAAAAACGCCGGGCATCCGGATTAAAAACCCGGAGTGTACCAAGAAAACCTTTGAGAATTATTTTGAAATTTTTGATCGGATTGTCCGGAGAGTTAAGTAGTGAAGACAGGAGCCGGGAGAAAAATATCCTCGATCCGTGATTTATAATTCAATTTTATCCATTAACACCTGAA
>JBLNDC010000118.1:0-6378 GCA_050261255.1 Bacteroidota bacterium | reverse complement strand
TCAATATGGGTTAGCTGAACAATTTCTTTTATCTAATGTCATTTCTCCACCTAAATTCCATTTTGGTTATCGCGCAGCTTAATGAATATTCTAGATCAACCGTTTCTGAAAACAAAGCCATAAACCCTTTGGCCACAATATATAGTGACTAGCCCGGATGTATCTATCAATATATTGTGAACCAAAGCTTAAGTTGAGAATTATGCAATTCCTTAATCTGATTAAAAAGTCCCGGGAGTGTATAGCTATCGTTACTATCGACTTGCACGGTTATACTTGTGAAGAAGCGCGCCTCAAGCTGAATGAGGGGATGACCAATGCTTTTGATTATGGCGAACAGATAGTCCGGGTCATCCACGGCCAAGGAAAGCATAGTGATGTTTTCCCAGTGCTCAAGTCCATGGTTCGCCATTGGCTTGTAGAATCCGATTTTGCTAGGGAAAATGTTGAATCGTTCTACCGTGGTGAAGATGGCTCTCCGTTTTCAGCTCCCAATCCCGGCGAAACAATTATCATCTTAAAAAACTCTACTAGTAAAGGTTATCCGCGGGAATTGGATTATGAAGCTGAAGAAGAATACGAATCCCGTAGAAACTCGAAAAGAATTAGATCCGAACGGCTCCGGACCGCGCGCCGGCGTAAATAAAAGAGGAATTAATAAACCCGTAAAATTAGCCTCGGAAATGCGAATCTCGTTTAACGGAAACTTTTAACACATTTCATCCGTTAATACTTATTATTGAGCCGGTTTGGCAAATTCGTCATTTTGATACAACAGCTATATCTTGAATCGGTTAATCAGAATAGGAGCTTATCTTACGCGCTAATCAATTTAAATGCAATCAAACCGTCTAAGGTTTTGATCTCACCTATAATGCGGGAGGTAATATTGATGTCAGAAGGATTAACAGCAGTAAATGAAGCAATTAAAGCTAGTAGTGGATTTATAAACAAGATTAAGGAACAAATCGGCAAAGTGGTAGTCGGCCAAGAAAAGCTGATCGATGGGCTATTACTCGGAATTCTCGCCAACGGCCATGTTTTGCTTGAAGGTGTGCCTGGATTGGCCAAGACTCTTTCGGTTAAGAGTTTAGCGGCCTCAGTGAACGCTTGTTTTCAAAGGATTCAGTTTACTCCGGACTTACTGCCGGCGGATCTGGTCGGCACCTTAATCTATAATCCTCAGTCAGGCTCTTTTACGACTAAAAAGGGGCCGATTTTCGCCAATATCATCCTCGCTGATGAAATTAACCGGGCTCCGGCAAAAGTTCAAAGCGCGCTGCTGGAAGGGATGGAAGAAAAGCAAGTGACCATCGGCGAGCATACTTACCCCTTGCCTGAACCTTTCATGGTTCTGGCGACCCAAAATCCCATCGAACAGCAGGGTACTTATCCTTTGCCCGAGGCTCAATTGGACCGGTTCATGTTGAAGTTGAAGATCGGGTACCCCACTAAGGAAGAAGAGAAGTTGATTATGGAAAGAATGGCTCAGACTTCTCGTTCTACCTCCATTCAACCGGTGATTACCCTCCAGGAGATTATGACAGTGCGGAAGGTAGTGGATATGGTCTATATGGACGCTAAGATTAAGGATTATATCGTCAATTTAATCATGGCTACCAGGGAACCGGCTAAGTATAATTTGGAGATCGCCGATTTCATCGAATTTGGGGCTTCTCCCCGCGCAACAATCAGTTTGGCAATTGCCGCTAAAGCCTATGCCTTTATGCAGGGAAGAGGTTATGTGGTGCCAAACGATATCAAAGCGATCGGACCCGATATTTTACGGCACCGGATCATTATCACTTATGAAGCTGAGGCTGAAGAATTGAAGGTTGAGGATATTATTCAAAAGATCTTTGATGGAGTGGAAGTACCATAATTCAGCAGTCAGAAGTTTGAAAGAATTGTGATGTAATAAACAATACCAATCTATAGGGGCGATTAATGAATCGCCTATAATTACAAACCGCCTCTAACCATGTTAAAATTTGTTTTGTCGAGGACATGATGTTATCCAAAGAGATATTAAAAAAAGTCCGTAAAATTCAATATAAAATTTCCCGGATGAGTAATGAAATGATCTCCGGGCAATATACCAGTGTTTTTAAAGGCGCTGGTATTGAATTTGATGAGGTCCGGGAGTATATCCCCGGCGACGATATCCGTTCCATCGATTGGAACGTTACCGCTCGGAGCGGCGTTCCTCATATCAAACGATTTGCCGAGGAACGGGAACTTACAGTAATGTTGGTTATCGATTTGAGTGGCTCGCAACGTTTCGGATCGGTTGAGTCCTTAAAAAGTGAGCTGGCGGCGGAAATCTCGGCGTTACTTGCTTTTCTGGCTATTAAGAACAACGATAAAGTAGGCCTGCTGATTTTCACCGACACTTGCGAAAAGTACCTTCCGCCCCAAAAAGGGAGACGCCATGTACTGCGGGTAATTCGGGAAATATTGGGGTATCAGCCTAGCGGGACTGGGACCAAGATCGAAGAGGCTTTAAAATTTGTGAGTCAGATTTTGAAACAAAGAAGTATCGTCTTCCTTGTCTCCGACTTTATCGCGGATAATTTTGAAAAGATCTTAGGAGTTGTAGCCCGGCGGCATGACTTAGTGGCGGTCAGGCTTAAAGACCCTCGGGAGGAGGAACTGCCAAGGTTGGGCCTGGTTGAATTCGAGGATAATGAGACCGGGCGTAGAGTCTTGATCGACACTGCTGATGAACAAGTCAGATTGATGGTCAAGGCCGAAGCAAAGCAGAGGGATGAATCCCTGGCAAAACTTTTCCGCAGGAATAAAGTTGACTTAATCGAGATCTTAACCGACCGGCCATACTTGGAACCGATTCAAAAGTTTTTTAAACTCAGGGAGAGGCGGATGCGATGAAACGGAGACCCTTGATGGTGTTTTTTTCAATTGATTTTAAAACCAAGCAAACATTCGCCAGATATTTTTATTTGACTTTGGCATTGCTCTTTTTATCGCTTCCGGCAGCCTCAATCTCAGCCGCTATACCGGAAGGCGCTCCACCGGATGGCTCCATCAAAGCCAGGCTGGAACTGAAGGAAGCAGGCCCATTCTATGTCGGAGATTCAATCCCCATTAATCTAATAGTGGAGGGCGTCTCAGGAGTCGAGTATTCCCTTCCGGAGTTTGGCTCCAAGGAACTGGGAGGCTTAGAACTAGCGGCTAAAGATCAAGTCAAGCAGGAAGAGGTTAAGGACGGATGGAAGCATACCGTTCCCTACCGTTTAGTAGGTTGGCGGGCCGGGGATTACCAAATATCCGGGTTGACCATTAATTATCAAGACCGGAACGGCAATCAGGGATCCGTCGCTTTAAAAGAACTTTCGATCAAAATCACCTCATTGTTGCCTGCCAATTTAACTGAAGAAGAAATATTGGCCGATGGATTGAAGAGCCCTAAAAAACCGGTAGGCTTTCCACCACGTTATCAATATCTTTGGGTTCTCTGCGGCGGACTGGTTTTACTAGGGCTCATTTATTGGCTGCTCAAATATTTAAAAGATAACTACCGCTCCAAAGTTGCTGCCGGAATGGAACAAGACGCGGTGAAGTTGGAACCGGCCCATCATATCGCTTTGCGGCGGTTGGAAGGTTTAAAACAGGAACATCTTTTAGAAGCGGGAGAATACAAATTATTCTACGACCGGTTGAGTGAGATCGCCCGGGAGTATATGGAAAACCGTTTTCAGTTCAAAGCCTTGGAGATGACTACCGAAGAGTTTTTAATCAATTTGGGGAATAAAGATTTTTTGAATTTAGCCCAAAAAAAAGCAGTGGCTGAGTTTCTCCAGTATTCTGATTTGGTAAAGTTCGCTAAGCACCAGCCGCTTAAGGAAGATGGAGAGAGGGCGTTGGGGATTATTTATAGCTTGATTGAGGAAACCAAAGAGGAAATTGAAAATGAGACTTGAGAACCCGATTTTCTTGTTGTTATTGCTCATAATTGCGGCACTGATCTACCGTTTAAAGTTTGGAGCCCATCAAGGTGTAGTAAAATATTCAACTACCGCCTCTTTAGCCGGGGCCAAAGCCAATTGGAGAGTTCGCTGGTTTAAGGCTTTACCTTGGTTGACGATTGTAGCCGTGTCCTTAATGGTCTTTGCATTGGCGCGGCCCAGGATCGGTTTGGGGAAAAGCTTGATCCGGAAGGAAGGCATCGACATCATCCTAGCGCTTGACGTCTCCACCAGTATGTTGGCGGAGGATTTCAAATCGGGCGGGAAGCGGATTAACCGTTTGGAGATTGTAAAACAAGTTACACGGGATTTCATTTCCCGGCGTCCCAACGACCGGATCGGAGTGGTGATCTTTGCCGGGCGGCCCTATATATTGTCACCATTAACCTGGGACCATGATTGGATTAATACCCGCATTGACGAGCTGCAAATCGGCGAAATCGAGGACGGGACCGCCATCGGGACGGCTTTAACAACTGGGGTCAAACGGTTAAATGAATCCCGGGCCAAGAGTAAAGTAGTGATCTTATTGACCGACGGCAATAACAACGCCGGCGAGATCACTCCGGAAGTAGCGGCCGAGGCGGCTAAGGAATATAAAGTCACCGTCTACACCATTGGCGCCGGTTCGAAAGGCCTCGTCCCTTATCCCATGGTTGATGCCTGGGGACGGAAGCAATATCAAATGGTAGAGATCGACATCGATGATGAATTGTTGGAAAAGGTGGCTTCCACTACCGGGGGCAGATACTTCCGGGCCACCGACACTCAATCGTTAAAGACCATTTTTCAACGGATCGACCGGATGGAAAAGACCGAAGTGGAAATGGCGAAATATTCGGAATACAAAGACCTATACCCCTATTTTCTAATAGGGGCAATTGGTTTATTATTATTTGAAGCTATTTTGGCTAATACCGTTTGCAGGAGACTACCATGAATTGGGCTAACCCATATTATCTGTTTTTGTTAGGATTGCCTTTATTGCTCAGCTGGTTTTACCTTTGGGCCCGGCGGCGGTCCGGTCGCGATTTGGAGAATTTGGTTAATCAAGGGTTGATCGCGAAAGTAGTCGATGTATCCGGCCGAAAAGCCCAAAAAAGGCAATCCATAGCTCGATTGGCCGGAATCGTTTTTTTAATTATCGCTTTGAGCGGGCCGCGTTGGGGATACCGTTGGCAGGAGACTAAACACCGTGGCCTAGAAATTATCTTCGCTTTAGATACTTCCAAGAGTATGTTGGCGACCGATGTCAAACCAAATCGGCTTGAAAGGTCGAAACTGGCGGTCAAGGACCTGCTCCGGGTGATGCAAGACGATAAAGTCGGTTTGGTGGCCTTTTCCGGGACTAGTTTTTTACAATGTCCGTTAACTGCCGATTATAATGTTTTTAGCGGCACTTTGGACGCATTAAACACCGGGACTATTCCCCGGGGCGGGACCGCCATCGGCGCAGCGATCGCTACCGCCCGGGACGCCTTTAAGTCGGGGAGCGACGGGAAAAAGATCCTGATCATCATCACCGATGGCGAGAACCACGAGGGGGATCCGGTATCCCAGGCCAAAGCGGCGCTAAAGGATGGGATTAACGTCTATACCATTGGAATCGGAAGCCCTGAAGGCGAACTAATCATCATCCAAGATTCATACGGCAACAGCTCCTACCTAAAAGACAGCGCCGGCAACGTGGTTAAATCAACTTTAAACGAATCAATTCTTAAGGAGATTGCCCAGGCAGGCCAAGGAACCTATGTCAGAGCCGGCGGATTTTCTTTGGGGTTGGAGGAACTATACCGAACCAAACTGGCCGGCCTCACCAAGTCAGAGACGGAAAGCAAATGGCGGAAAGATTATGTTGAAAGGTATCAAATACCGTTATTGTTGGCATTTTTAGCAATAGTCTGGGAATTGATGCTGGGTTTCAAAGTTAAACCCGGGAGTTGGAGTTCTTTTTTCAATAAACAACAAAGATCAGCGGAATAAAGGGTAAAGCCTTTGACTTACAGTATCACAACCTTTATCCAATCGCTTTCCGATTACGATTACGCGCACGAGCACGATAGCAATTGGAATGAGTAATTTCTGAGTAGTCGTCCATGTCAACCTCCTGTTGACCCAAGCGAGATTATGAAAATAAGTTGACCTGGATCGACATGTAGTTGTTAGCCATTACGTGGCAACAATGGTCGATAGCATTTTCTAAGTAGTCGCCCACCCCGGCCCACCGGGGCACGTTAAAGAATGAAAATAGAAGTTAAGCAAGCCTATTTTTATCTCCCCCAGAGGCGCGGAGGCGCTGAGGTATTGGTCATCCAGAATAGCCCATATTGGTTTTTCTCTGCGCCTTTGCGCCTCAGCGGGAGAATAGGTTTTAAAGTATTTTCTAGATAGA
>JBLNDC010000117.1:0-2915 GCA_050261255.1 Bacteroidota bacterium | reverse complement strand
AAGGACGCTTTTGACGAGAAAAGAGCTGACTTTTCAGGGATCTCCGACACTTTTCTCTATATTACTCATGTGATCCACAAAGCTTTTGTGGAGGTCAACGAAGAGGGGACTGAAGCCGCCGCAGCCACCGGGGTGGTGATGGGCACCAAATCGGCTAATTTTAATAAACCTGTAGTTTTCCGGGCCGATCATCCGTTTATTTTCGTGATTCGGGATCTTAAATCCAACAGTATCCTGTTTATGGGGAGAATGGTTGATCCGCAGTAAAGGATTAAAACAACTAATAAACAAGTCGGATAAAATTACGGTTTAAAAATGAAGTTCAGGAATGACACGAAAAGGAGGTGAAAATAATGGAAAATCTAAAGCGAGTCATGGAGATTAGTCTGGAAAACGCGGATTCGATCAGGGGCGGTAGTTCCTCGGAAGGGTGTAGTTGTGATTGTAGCTGCTCATGTTCCTTGTCAGATACGACGGATAGTACAAAGGAAAGTACTTGTTATGCAACTTGTCTTAATACGATGATAGGATGATCTGATCCGAGCATTGTTTATGCCATATTCCTTGTACGGGAGTGCGGGGAATATGGCATAAAATGATTTGGCGTTATCAACCATATAATTAAGGAGTTATTTCCAATGGATGCAGCAAAGGTGTGTAATTTGACCATAGATAAAGCCATATCTTTTTTTGAAAGAGACTACCCTTTAGTTAAGATTTTTGAGTATGGGAAGGACATTCTTGTTTATGACGCAAAACCGCATTTTGCCTTTATCATATCCAATGAAGAAATGGATGTGCTCATCGATTTTTTAAGCGAAAAATCGGAAGTAGAAATAATAAAATTACATTCCACGCAGTTTAGCACGGGACAGATTAAAGAACTCTTCGCCAAATTTATCGAATTAAAAAACGGCGGAGTTTTTATCAAAGGGCCGGTTGCTGAGATATCCCCCGAAGACGGAAAGGTAATAAAAGAACAATTAAAGTACTATGATCGAAACATTTTATTAAGAAAATTTTGTTTAAAAGTAACGGAAGACTGTAATTATAGGTGTACTTATTGTAAAAAGACAATAGCGGCAGAAATGGGAAGACATTCTAACGGCAACTTAAGCGAAGAAAATGCTTATAAAGGGATCCGTTATTATTTTAATAAATATACCTCGTTTTTTCAAAGATTATCCGAGGAGAAAAAGAAATTATTACTGCAAATCGTTCCACCAACTTTATCGTGGTATGGCGGTGAGCCTTTCTTAAATTTTGAGTTGATTAAAAAAAGCGCGGTATACTTTAAAAATCTGCCCTGGGATGAATATAACATAAAGGTAAGCGCTCTTAAGTTTTCAACGAACACCAATTTATCGATAATGAATGACGAAATACTCAACTTTTTAGTGGATAACAAAGTCGTTTTATTTGCAAGTCTGGACGGCCCAGCGGAAGAACATGATAAATGCCGGGTTTTTCAAAACGGCGAAGGTACTTTTAAGACGGCTTATAACAATTTGCTAAAAATTAAAAAATTTAATGAGGCTTATTTTAAAGAACATGTTTCCATCTTTGGAGTATATACGGATCAGCATGATTACGGCAAATGCGTTGATTTTAACCGCAATATCGGGGCTTTGGTTTGCCGGCATTTTCCAGCGGAATATGCGGGTATTTTTGTCGAGAATTTGGATGCATCATTAAAATATTATGATAATGCTATCAAGAATAATTTGATTGATTTCAAAAAAGAGGTTTTGGCGGAAATAGAGAATTCCGAAAATAAAATGGAAGGTTTTTCTAATTTATTTCCATTCGCTAAACTCAAATATGATCATCCTTTTGGGAAAAATTCGTTACAGATTTCGCATACTTGCCCAATGGGGTTCGATAATTTAATGGTTGCAGCCAATGGCGAGTTTTTGATCTGCCACAAGGTGAGCGGTAGTATGCCTATTGGCGATTGTGATTCAGGCTTGGATTATGAAAAGCTAATTAATTTATATCAACAATATAATGCGACAATTAATAATAACGAGTGTAAAAGCTGTTGGAATGTAAGATTTTGCAGTATATGCGCGGCTAAAAGGATGGATCAAAATCATTTTAGCAATCCTACCAAGAAAGAATGCGATTTTTTCCGGCTACGCGCAACCTATAATTTTTTATGTTTCATTCATCTTTCTTTAGAACACCCTGCTTTTCTAAATAAAATTTTTGATCACCGAAATAATCAAAAAAATTTTATCGGGATTATTGATATAAATGAATTTTAATAGCGGTTTTCCCATTTATAAGCAATATGATAAGAGGGATTGCGGACCGACCTGCCTGCGCATGATAGCCCGTTATTATGGCAAATTGTATTCTTTGGCATATTTAAGAGAACAAAGTTATGTGACCAGAGATGGCGCTTCCCTGCTCGGCCTGAGAGACGCCGCCGCCGCAATTGGCCTAGAGGCGAAGTGCGTCCAAGTTTCCCTTGCCTATCTGGAAAAAGAGGCTGTTTTGCCTTGCATCGCCCATTGGGATCATAACCATTTTGTCGTCATTTATAAAATTAAGAACAACCGCATCTATGTAGCCGACCCTGCTTATGGCAAAATTAAATACCGCCAAGGAACGTTTTTAGCCCATTGGGCCAAGTCGGACGTTGCGGAAGGGTACGCCCTTTTGGTCCGGCCGACGATGGAATTTGATCAAAAGCAAGAAATTCCCGCCCCTGGGACAAATTTTCGGTTACTGTTATTATATCTTAAACCTTATCGTCAATTATTAGCCCAACTTTTGTTGGGGATGTTGCTGGGAAGTCTGATTCAGTTAGCTTTGCCGTTTTTAGCCCAACAGATCGTCGACCGAGGAGTTAGTTATAAAAACATCGGTATATTGCAGTTGGTGTTATTAGGGCAGTTTTTGCTGATCTT
>JBLNDC010000116.1:0-3285 GCA_050261255.1 Bacteroidota bacterium | reverse complement strand
AATCGAATCTCTCTCCAAATATGGGCTTTCTTTGGTAATAAATACCTTGCAGACGTTAGAGATTGTTAATCCGGAAAGCGGTAATTTGAAAAGACGGATTAAGACTGGCCTCAAACCTCATCTAGCATATAAGGACCGTTATCTGGTAAAAAATCTCGAATACTTAAAAGTTTATAGTCTGGAAATCATTAATATCTATCGGTTTACTGATATTTGGGATAAAAGCTTACCTGATCTGGTTAAATACTATTTAATTAACGATGTCTTATTGGTTGTGGAACAAACCGGGTTAGTGCGGGCTTTTAACTGGGAAAACGGTAAGGAGATGTGGCAGTTGCCGGCCATTACTCAAGTGGAAATCGGGTCCGGCGGGGGCGAACGGGCTTTGTTAATTTTTCCCTCCGGTGAACTTTGGGCGGTAAATAAGTTAGGCCAAAAAATGTGGCTCAAAGCGCTGGAGAGCCCATTAGCGGCTGATCCGACAGTTGATAAGGAGGATTTGGTTTGTTTTTTAAAAGATGGCCAACTGAAAATATTTGATGCTGAGACAGGACGGAATATCGCTTCATGGCAAACCGGGATAACGGGACGTTTACGCCAAGTTAATCTTAGTGTGGGCGGGAATGAAGTATATATCCTATACAATGATTCGGGAAACCGGGGGCATTTACAAGTATACCATCGCTGGACCGGGCGGCTATTATGGAAAGTCGATTGGGATGAGGCGGTGATTCCCAATTTAATTCAAATATCCGATGCGGTTATAGTCGGACTCTCCGGAACTTTCGAAGCCAGAGAGCGTCTGTTTGGTTTGAAAGTATGGGAAGAGAGAACTATCGGCCGGATCACAGGACTGTATTATCACGATCCTCGTTTAATGGTGATAACGGGAAATCGAATCTATGGTTATCAACTATAATCAGCTTAAGATTTATAGGCATAAAATAACAGTTGAATCCGGCCCGGAATATGATAAAATAGATATACTCCATTTTTTAGCAAAGTTTATGGTCGTGCTAGATGGGGAGGTAGCGGTGCCCTGTAACTTGCAACCCGCTATAGCAAGATTTAATTCCTTGTTTGAGGCAGGTTTTCGTGAGTCCGGCCGGATTAAGCGGCGTTGAGGATTGGGTCTTACGCAACAAAAACTTATAAACCCCGTCAGGTCCGGAAGGAAGCAGCGGTAAGTAAGATTCTTTGTGTGCCGTAGGGTTACCTGGTCGGAGCTGGCTGTTTCGGAACGTTCGGGAAAACCGGGTCGATTCAAGGTGCACGGCCATAATTATTAACACTGGTATTTTACCGGTGTTTTTTGTGTCAAGAGTAAATTTGCAGGAATTAAAAGACAAACGGCAAATATATTAAAGCGGGTTTTATAATCCCTTTATCATTTTTGTACAATTTATTGATAGATTTATCTGGGTTAGACACCATATATTTTTATAAAACTTACTAACTTAATTATGAAACCGTATATTTACATAAAAACGAAAGAAACTGGAAATATGCAAATTAAAGCGCCGGCCAAAATAAATCTAGCTTTGGATGTAATCGCTCGGAGAGCCGATGGCTATCATCTAGTCGACATGGTGATGCAGTCAATCCAGTTATCGGATGAAGTAACCTTGGAACCTGCCGGGCGAATTGAATTAAGTTGTAACTTACCCGGCCTTCCGGCGGATGAAGGTAATTTAGCTTGGCGCGCCGCCCGGTTGTTACAGGAAACAGCCGGCGTCTCCAAAGGGGTTAGCATTAAAATTGAGAAAAAAATTCCGGTGGCTGCCGGTTTAGCCGGTGGGAGCGCTGATGCAGCCGCAGTGTTGATCGGATTAAACGACCTTTGGGAATTGGGCCTTTCCCAACCGGAGCTGATGAGGCTCGGAGTGCGGTTAGGAGCGGATGTTCCTTTTTGTATAATGAAGGGCACTGCCAGGGCTGAAGGTATTGGCGAACGATTGACTCCTATCAAAGGAGCCTTAAAGAGTTCCGTACTATTGGTGACGCCTAATTGCCAGGTGTCAACCGCCCAAGTTTATCAGCGGCTAAAAATAGAAAGAATTAAGAACCATCCTCAAATTCCACTGGTGATTGCGGCTTTAAAAGCCGGGAATCTCCGGTCGATGTTCGAAGCTTGGGGCAATGTCCTCGAAGAAGTGGTTTTAAGTGAAGATTCTCCAGTAGCGCAAGTTAAAGCTTATTTTAACAGTTTCGGAATTAGTAAGTGTTTAATGTCGGGGAGTGGCCCTTCGGTCTTCGCTCTTGACCCTCCAAGAGAAATAATCGAAGCGTTTTTAGCCGGGCTGCCCACAGGGTGGTTTGGCTGTTTAACAGGATTTCTAAATTAATCAATTAGGTGGGATAAAAAATGGACCGTCAGCCATTGGTACCGATTAGGCTCGATAATTATAAACCATTGCGGGAATTGGTTTTCGAATCATTAAGGGAAGCGATTATCTCCGGCCAATTACGTCCGGGTGAACGATTGATGGAAATCCAATTGGCAGAGGAGATGGGTGTCAGTAGGACACCGGTGCGGGAAGCCATTCGTAAGCTTGAGTTAGAGGGGCTAGTGGTTATGATCCCGCGAAAAGGGGCTTATGTGGCCGGCCTTTCCTTAAAAGATATTGTCGATGTGTTCGAGATTCGGGGCGCGTTAGAGGGCCTAGCGGCTGAATTAGCAGCCGAGCGGATCACCGAAAACGAATTAGAGGAGCTGGAACGATATCTGGTTAAAATATCGGATGAAATCGAAAAAGGCGACTTGGAAAAGGTAGTGGCTACCGATACCGATTTTCATAGCATTCTCTATCAAGCCAGTCGAAATCAGCGATTATCTCAAATAATCAGTAATCTGCGGGAACAAATTCAGCGTTTCCGGACTACCTCCCTTTCCTATCCGGGACGTATGAAAACCGCTCTCGAAGAGCATCGTAAGATCGTGGAGGCCATTTCAGCCCGGGATGGCGAATTAGCCTGCAAATTAGCTCAAGAACATATTGAAAATGCTGAAAATAGTATGATGAGCATGATTCAACAGGATAAGAAATATGGGGGTGGCTGAATGAACGCAATAATATTGGCCGGGGCGCCGAACAAAGGGGCATTGCGACAAGTTAGCCCGGCTCAATATGAAGCGGAGATTGAGATCGCCGGTCGACCAATGCTGGATTATGTGGTGCTAGCTTTGGAAAGAGTTCAATCAATCAATCAGATTGTAATCGTCGGTTACGAATCGATGCTTTCAACTAATGGTGCTAATGGGAAACGTATTTCCTTTGTCAAACC
>JBLNDC010000115.1:0-8309 GCA_050261255.1 Bacteroidota bacterium | reverse complement strand
GTAATGGATTGGAGTCCGAATCGCTTGTCACGGATTCCCCCATTTTGTTTCTGGTTTGGATCCAGGCTTTATTATGAAAAACTGCCTTTCGAATCAGATACTCATATTCGTTTTATCCAGCAATTATATTTTATCATTGCCATTCTGATACCAGGTTTGATTGTTATGGCTCTTTTTATCCTCATTTTTTATATTGGAAATCATTATAAAGATTTAAGAGATCCCGAAGAAATCCGCGCTATATAAGGCAAAGGAACCAATGATGGACAATTTCGACCAGGATTTTGATATTGTCAAAAACCTAAAAAGCAATAGCCCCTATAAACCGGAAGTCCCGCAAAAAAAGTTCATGGTCAGTCTGATCATGCAGTTGGCTAAATGGCTGAAATGCCAAGGTCTTTATACCCCGCATTCATACGGGGGCTCCAACTTTGATAAACTTGAATTTGAATATCAGGCTGCGAATTATCTGTTTGAGGTTGTGGATACTATTGACTTATCTTTTTTTGACCAAAAGGACGTATTGGATGTAGGCTGCGGCTGGGGAGGAAAGATGATTTACTATGCCGGGCATTCCAAGCTAAAATCCATTTCTGGTTTTGACTTGCCGGACGTATACATTCCAGCGGTGTCTTATGAGTATGCCGATGAAAAAAAGATTACGAATTGTGTGTTTAAAACCGGTTACGCCGAAGATATTCCCTTCGGCGATGAGGCATTTGACGTCATAATCATGGAAGACGTAATGGAGCATGTTCGGGATCCCCAAAAAGTACTGGCCGAATGTTACCGGGTGTTACGAAATACCGGTATGATAATTGTGAAATTCCCTTCCATCAAAATGATGTACGCGCACCATCTTGATCGAGCTATCTCTTTTCCCGCTTTACATTATATTTTATCTTTAAAAACATGGGCGCGCGGATTAAATTACCTGTTGGCCCGGGGACAGTATCATTTTGACCCCTTTGAGGAAGTGGTTGTTTCAAAATTTAGTAAATGGCAGGTTACGAATAGTTTAAACGGGCTTGATTTTAAGAGCTTCGTTAATTTGGTGAACCAGAGCCGGTTTGAAGTCGAAACCTTAGAATGCCGGCCCTTTGGCCGGAAGAATCAGCGAGACAGTTTAATTAGATTGTTATATCGTTGTTTATATAATACTGGGATCTTCACAGAATTTTTATCCAGTTTTATCCTGTTTGTTGGACGGAAAGTAGATGGCTAAAAATGTATTAACGGAGACCGGTATGGATAATCAGTTTAGACCCTCAGCGTCAATCTGGTCGCTTAAATCCGGTGTATCCCTGACCGTTTTATCCCGGTTGTTGCTTCTCGGATTGGGTTTAATCGCCAATATCATCACTGCAAGATTTTTAGGACCCGAAGGCCGGGGAGAGTTCTTTTTTGTTATAACCATTGCCGGTATGATCGTTCAATTCGGTAATTTCGGTTTACATGCGGGCAATACATACTTGGTGGCCCAGGAACGCTCATTGATGGGAAGCCTGTTGGCCAATAGCTTTTGGTTGTCATTATCGGCCGGCGTTTTTGCGGTTTTAATTATAGTGATATTTCAAGTTTTTAATTTTTTCGCCGGTATTCCGGGTTGGCAACTATGGATGGCGGCGGCTCTGGCGCCGGTAACGCTATTTTATATGCTGGGCGTGAATCTATTAGTTGGGATTAACCGGATTAAGGCCTTTAATCTCTTTGAAATAGCCAACCGGTTGGCCGGGTGTATCGGTTTGTCCATTGCCGCTTTGATCCTGGGTGGGGTGCAGGAGTTTTTATCGGCGGCGTTAATCGCTGCCATAATACCTGCTATTGTACTTTTTGTTTTATTATATAAGCGGTATGGCGATGGTTTAAGGTTTAGAAGGACAGTATTTACAAAAGGGTTTCATTATGCGTTTAAGGCCTATTTGGTGGCGTTAATCGGTTTTTTAACCACTCAAGTCATTATTTTATTATTACGGTATTTAGGCGGAAGTAAGGAAGTCGGTTATTACTCCGTTGGTTGTAGTATTGGGAATGTATTGGCTATATTACCTACTTCCGTGGCCTTGGTTCTTTTTCCCCGGTTGGTTGGTGAAAATGAACGCCGGCGGGAGATGACTTTGAAAAATACGCTAGTAGTTGGCGGGATTATAATGGTTGCTTGTCTAATCACGGCTTTCCTTGCCAAACCGTTGATTATTTTCCTCTTCGGGCGTCAGTTTCAACCGGTGGTCCCGGTTTTGTACTGGATGTTGCCGGGGATCTTTTTTTACAGTATGGTGAATGTTTTATCACAATATTTAGCGGCGATTGGTTTCCCCCGGATTCTAATCGGGGTTTGGGCAGTCGGGTTTTTAACTGTTTTGGGTCTCGGTTATCTTTTTATTCCCATCGGTCGCAGTGTCGGGGCGGCAATTTCCGTTTCCGTAACTCAGGTTTTACTTTTTATTATGCATTTTGGTTTGGTTTGGTCCGGCAAGTTCCAAAAAGATTAGCGTGGAGTTGTTGCGGATGAATGTCGCGATAGTGGCTTATCCATTATCGGAAAAGTATCGAAGCCGGTTTGAAGCCGGGATTGGGTTAACCCCGGAGTATTGGAATTTGGGCGAAATGCGCCGGTTACCCCGGCAAAAGCTCCTTACTCAATTACGGGCTTCAAAATTGGATGTAGTATACTTGCCGATAGAGGATCCCGATAGTCTGGCGCTGGTACCCCTGTTGAAGTTAATCGCCGGGGTTAGTTGCGCCAAACGGTTAGTTCTGGTTTCACCGGAATTGGAATGCAAACCTTTCCGGCGGTGGGGGTCGGTTTTTGGCTTGTTCGGGCTGGGATGGGCATCATTGCACGGTCAATATCTCCTGGGGAGAAGCAATTATTTATTGCGGCAAATGTTGAAGAAACCGTTGCCAAAAGTTGCTTTTGGAAAATCCAGCCGGATTTTATACTTGAAGTCTAATTTGTGGTACGGTGTTAAAGCCGGCGGTTCGGTGGGACACGTAGCGGGAGTGGTCAACGAATTCCACCGTCAGGGATATGAGATTGATTTTGTCGCCAGTGAAATGCCGGAACTTGTTTCCGGCGACCGGATCGGTTTTTACCGGGTTAAACCGTTAAAGTATTATGGATTGCCTCCGGAAATTAATCTTTACCGTTTTAGCCGGCAGTTGCAGCGTCAAGTCAGGGAAATGATTAATAGATGCGGGATGAAACCGGATTTTATCTACCAACGGTTATCAGTTGCGGACGCTTCCGGAGCAATTTTAGCCAGAGAGTTGAAGATACCGTTGATCCTTGAATATAATGGGTCGGAGGTTTGGGCTTTTGATAATTGGGGCGCTTCGCTAAAATATCGTGAAACTGCGGTTAAAGCTGAAACTTTATCTTTATTATCGGCTCATTTGATTACGGTTGTTTCGGAGGTATTACGTGATGAGTTGATTTCGCGCGGTATACCGCCGGGGAAAATTGTGACTCATCCCAATTGTATCGATCCTGCGCTCTTTAAACCGGACCGTTTTTCAAAACAGGATCTGGTTAATTTGCGAAGCAAATATGGGATTGGGGCAGATACGGTGGTGGCCACTTTTATCGGCACATTCGGGGCCTGGCATGGAATTGAGATCCTGGCGCAGGCCATCCGGCGGTTGGCGGATGAGGATGAATCATGGCTAATTGAAAAGAAGCTTCATTTTTTGCTGATCGGGGATGGGTTAAAAATGCCCCTGGTCCGGGAGATCCTGGCAGGCGAAAAATATCGGCCGTATTATACTCTAACCGGTTTAGTGCCGCAGGATCAAGGCCCGCTTTATTTGGCGGCTTCAGACATTTTGTTGTCACCGCATGTAGCCAACCGGGACGGGAGCCGTTTTTTTGGATCGCCGACCAAACTCTTTGAATATATGGCGACAGGGAAGGGGATAATTGCCTCTGATTTGGAACAAATCGGCCAGATCCTTCAAAACAGCCTTCATACGACGTCTCTGCCGGATGGTTCACCTCACGAAACAAACCGGGAATTAGCCGTTTTATCCGAACCTGGTAATGTGGAATCCTTAATCCGGGGGATACGGTTTTTAACTGAAAGGTCTGATTGGCGAGATCATTTGGGGAAAAACGCCCAAAGGGAAGTACTGGCAAAGTACACCTGGGATAGATATGTTTCATTACTTCTGGAACGAGTCAGGGATTCGATGAAAGAGGTAACCAGATGAAATTTCAAAAGTGGGGGTTAATTTTATTATTTTTCTTCATTGCGTTTGGTAATAGCGACACTAAGATTATTTACTGGTTTTTCCAATCGGGTGTCGGCGGACCCGTTTATAATTATTATAATTTCGTAATAACCTCATTGCTGGTTGGATTTTTATTGTATATTAAATATTTTAAAATGGATGAACCCCCATTAACAAATCATCAGTTGATCCCAAAAAACTCCGGTATCAGTATGGCGATTATGTTATGGTTTTTAGCCGCTACGCTGAGTTTAATTAAAAACATTTCAGTTGGGGAAGTTATCAAAAACCATATCAGCGGGGTAATGATTCCGGTTGTAATCTATTTGGCCCTTAGGAGAATATCTCTAACGAAGACTGACATTAACCGGATTTTGACAGCAGTATCGCTAGGGATTTTAACTACGTTAGTATTAGGGTTACTGGCTTATTATCAAGAATGGGGTTTCCCCAGTTTGGCCACACTTGCTTACTCAAAATACAGTCTAGTAAGAATGGAAAGATTTATGAATGTTACCTATGGTAACGTTGGCCTTACGGCGCAGTTATTGTTATTAACCGGTCCTCCGTTATTAGCCTCAATATTTGACCGGAATAAATCCAAAAAGCTAAGATTGTGGTTTGGTTTTTGCGTTTTTTTAATTGGGTTGAATTTATTGATTTTACAATCTCTTACCGCTTTAATCGTATTTATACTTATTTTTATTCTTATTTTGGCTTTTCAGAAAAGATATAAGCTGTTACTAATGATGTTGATTTTAGCGGTGGTATTACCATTAGTTTTCCGGGATTTTCTATTAGATGTTTCATATCTGTTGTTGGGCAGGCAGGGTTCAGTTTTGGAAAGAATAGGGGCAATGCAGGAAGGCTGGGGGGTATTTCTCGACAACTGGATTTTTGGGGTTGGTAAAGGTGTTTCCTACCTTTACCTTTCTGCCGATACCGCCCACCAGTTTTTCATCCAACAAGCCGTGGAGTTGGGGGTATTGGGCTTCATCGCCTCTTTGTTGTTAGTGGGAATGGTATTTACCAGGCTTTTAATTATCTACATTCAAAGGCACCGCAATCCGGATTCGGAGACGCGATTTCTCTTTATTATTGGGCCGTTTTCCTATCTATTGTATGGCGTCATAGCCAATATTACTACTAATATCGGGACCCTAAACATCTGGATCAATCTTTTGTTCGGCTGTCTGTCTTTGGTTGATTTTGTACCGGCAAATAAAAATATTAGCATTGGTCAAAAGACCACCGCTCTTCCGCAAATTAACGGTGTTAAGGCACCGGTGAACTCCGATCCGATAGAAACATCCAGCGACAAAAAGGTGGAATAGTTAACGATGAAACAGATTTTTCAGGTAATGAGTACCGGGGAAACGGAATTAGGCGAGGTTCCCCGCCCCCAAATCAAACCGGGTTGTCTTTTAATCCAAAGCTCGACCAGTGCAATTTCCATCGGCACGGAGCGAATGGTGGTGGAGTTTGGGAAAGCGAACCTTTTGGCCAAAGTTGCGCAACAGCCTGAGAAAGTAAGACAAGTCATTGAAAAGGTAAAGACGGACGGTCTTTTGGCAACGTTTGAAGCAGTCCAAACCAATTTAAATAAACCGATTCCGCTTGGTTATTCCAACGCCGGAGTAGTATTGGAGGTTGGCCAGGGCGTATCCGGTTTTAAAGCGGGAGACCGGGTTGTCTCCAATGGTCCGCATGCTGAGGTTATCTGTGTTCCCAAAAATCTGTGCGCCAAAATTCCAAGTCAGGTTGATGATGAGACTGCGGGATTCACTGTAATTGCTTCCATAGCTTTGCAGGGAGTTCGTTTGCTTCAACCAACCCTCGGAGAGCGAGTCGTGGGTATTGGTTTGGGATTAGTTGGGCGGTTAACCCTGCCGATTTTAAAGGCCCATGGATGCAAAGTATTGGGGATCGATTTTGAGTCGTCCAAGTTAGAGCTCGCCGAATCGTTCGGAGCGGAGGTCGTTGATCTTAAACAAGGGGTCGACCCGGTCTCCGCAGGAATGAACTTTTCCACCGGCCGCGGTGTTGATGGAGTTTTGATTACTGCCGCCACCAAAAGTAACGACCCGGTTCACCAAGCCGCCCGGATGTGCCGGAAACGCGGGAAAATAGTGTTGGTGGGAGTTACCGGGTTGGAATTATCCCGCAATGATTTTTATCAGAAGGAACTCACTTTTCAAGTATCTTGTTCTTATGGGCCGGGGCGCTATGATCCCAACTACGAGGAGAAAGGATTTGATTATCCGTTCGAATATGTCCGCTGGACCGAGCAACGGAATTTTGAAGCGGTACTTGAAATGATGGCTGACGGCCGTTTGCAAACCAAGCCTTTAATCACCCACAGGTTTAGTTTTGAAAAAGCTTTGGAAGCATATCAATTAATCCATGAATCCCAAAAGCCGTTAGGAATTCTCTTACAGTATTCCGGTCGAACTTTCAGCGATTATGAGCCGGGTTATAACCGGACAGTGGTCCTAAAAAATCCGGTAAGTAGTCCCTCAGTTAAACTATCTAAACGCCCAACAATTGCGATGATCGGAGCCGGAGGATTTGCCACTGGGGTCTTATTACCGGTCTTAAAAGGGACGGGTACTCGTTTAAAAACCATTGCTTCAATGGGTGGTTTAAATAGTATGTATGCCGGCAGAAAATTTGGGTTCGAAAATAATACTACTGATTTGAATGTAATCCTGGATGATCCGGAGGTCGATGCCGTTTTTATAACAACCCGGCATGAGAGCCATGCCGAACTGGTATGCAGGGCATTAAAGGCTAAAAAACATGTTTTTGTAGAAAAACCTCTGGCTATCAATAGAGAACAATTGGCTGAGATTACTAGTGTTTACCAGGATACGCTCCTATCAAAGCCCGATATTAAACTCATGGTAGGATTCAATCGCCGTTTTGCGCCGCAAGTTCAAAAGGTTAAAACTTTATTGAAAGCAGTCTCGGAACCGAAAAGCATTATCATCACGGTTAATGCGGGCGCAATTCCCTCAAAACACTGGATACAGGACCCTGAGGTCGGCGGCGGGAGAATCATCGGCGAGGGATGTCATTTTATTGATCTGCTCCGGTATTTGGTTGGATTTCCAATTACCGAAATTCAGGCGTTTAGTATAAAAACAAAGAACGATCAAGCCTGCCCGGACACTCTGAGTTTTACACTTTGTTTTAGTGATGGTTCATTGGGAACGGTACATTATTTCGCTAACGGTCACAAATCTTTTCCTAAAGAACGGTTGGATATTTTCTGCGCCGGAAGAATATTGCATTTGGACAACTATAAAACGCTGTTAGGGTATGGATGGCCGGGATTTAAACGGTTAAAACTTTGGCATCAGGACAAAGGACATTCCACGGAAATTAAGACCTTTTTACAGGCTATTCAAGCAGGGGAGACTTCCCCGATCCCATTTCACGAGCTCTTTGAGGTAACCGAAACCAGTTTCAAAGTAGTGGATTTGGTATCAAATAACAGTTGAGGAATCTTGGCCAAAAGGTTAATTATCTTTTGAAAATATTTACGATCAGCGGTTTAATAAGGTGTAATTGGTAGATGGGAAATACAGTAACAAAAATAGACGAAATAATTTGGATTCATAAACTCGGCTTGACTTTACGGATGCTGAAGGATTTAAAAATCAGCCAGGTTTGGGCCAGGGTTTTTCTTTTCAGTAAACGGATAATCCGGAAGTATACTGGAGCAAAAGTACGACATTTGACAATAAATATGAAACCGGCGGCACTTGATTTAGATTTACCCCAAAATGAGCCGGGAACCATTATTAAGAGAGCCAACCTTATTTTAAGTGGTGAGTTTCAATTTTTAAATCAAACCATCCGTTTCCACGACAAGATTGATTGGCGATGCTCCCAAGCTTCCCATTTGTGGAGGTTTAACCTGCATTATATGGCTGGCGCCAGAGACTTGGCTGACGCTTTTGAGATAACGGGGGATACTGTATATCTTGAAAGTCTCAAGAAGATGATCCGGTCCTGGATTGATGACAACTCAGTGAAAACAGGGGATGGCTGGCATCCATACACCGTATCGCTCC
>JBLNDC010000114.1:0-4120 GCA_050261255.1 Bacteroidota bacterium | reverse complement strand
CAAGCTACTCTGGGGCAAGGTGGAAAAGTGTTGTTGCCTTTACCCCCGAAAGGCAGGGGCAGCGATCTTTATCTGTATCTTAAGGAATACTTACAAAACACAACTATTTATGTGGAAAAATCGATTGTTCAAAATTGTGAAGCGCTTTTGCAGAAAAAACATTGGATTAAGAGCGGCATTGGGAAAAAACAAGGGACTGGTAATAATGTTATTACAGTCGAAAATGATGAACAAAGGCACAACGCTTCGAATATCCCTGGAGGCGCAGTTTACCTTGTGACGGATGGTATGTTGACAACAGCGGATGGTTTGTATTATTTTAACCAGATTAAATCCGACAGTAGAAATAAGGTAATTATAACTGGTCATGCCGCAGCGGGTACCACGGGGGCTTTAATTTTTGACAAAGAATATTGCCTAAAAAATGGGATAGCCCTTACAGCGGAAAAGATTATCTTTAAAGTACATTTGGATGATTCGGATATTATGGCCTTAAATGAAAAAGTAAAAGCTAAAACAATAATTTTGTTTCATAGCAATGAAGAAAATAATCGAAACTTGTATCACAGTATGTCATTGGTAGGCGTAAATGCAATGACCCTGGCGTATCCGAACTTTATTACGATATGATCATTAACTATCCGTAACTTAGGTATCTATACCTCTGGAAGATAAGCTACTTACATTTCAAGGGTCGTTTCTTAACCGACTTACACTAATATGGGCTGTCCCAAAATAATGGGGCAGCCCTAAACATTAATAATATAAAGAAAAACAAAATCATGAAAACAACACTTTTGCTCATAACTTCGGGAAATGGCAATTGTTAATTTGTTACCTGATAATAATTTTAATGATTAAAAATGGGGTGACTAAATTGCTTTGGAGTCACCCCTGATTCAGGTGATATTACGGATCGCATATTTGACAGATCGAGCTAAAGGGCTTGCTGGGATGGACGATTGTCAATCCTTGGGCGCATGGAACTCGGTGGCTATTAACTTTGAGGATAACAACTTGCAATAAAGATAAAACAGCCAAAACTCTAGTTACCGCGCCGTTCAGGTTGCCGTTTCTTAAAAGCCGCAGCGCCTGGGATAACCGATTGAGAATATCCCGTTTTACTTTTTTAGCGACCGGAAGCTCTCGGACGCTTCCTTTTAATAACCGAATCTGATTGATTATTTTATCAACCGCTCTACTAGACAGGGGCCGGGTTAAAAGATCGGCTAGCTTTTGGGAGATCTTTTCGATCCTTCTTAAAATCGTACAAGTATTTGCCATCTAACTTCACCTCCCATTTCATAATATGAGATGATGACTTATAAAAATTATTCTTTAATGTAAATAAGGCGGTATTACTAATAATTTCTGTTTTCGTACTATGTCGATTATCATTGCTACTTTGTAATCTGGGCTATTCTCTGAAACGAAAAAGAGGAAATTTACGGAAAAAAAAGAATATTACTATTGCTAAATCACATAATCGCAAAAAAATCCGTTGGAGGGTTGAAATGAAAAAAACCACCAATCTTAATATAATTTCCGTATTATTTGCCCTAATGGTTGTGATAGCAGCCTGCAAAGGCTTATATCATCCCGATGTCTATCTAAACACGGAGCCTGGCATCTTAAGGCTAGCCGGCCATCAAGATTTTGCAATATTGGTGATATTCGTTCCGTTGCTGTTGTTTTCTACTTGGTTGACCGCTCAAAGTCACTTCCGAGGCACGCTGCTTTGGATTGGAACAGTAGGATATTTAGGCTATGTTTATAGCGGTTATTCTTTCGGAGGAGTTTGTGGAGAACTTTTTCTTTTACATACCGCAATCACTGGTTTATCATTTTTTTTGTTATTTATTAAATTGGCGAATATCGATCCTGAAACAATCCGCCTTAGGTTTATCCCGGTTACTCCTTTGCGTTTCACAGCTTTTTTCATGATTGGGGTCGCTGTTTTAACTGAGGTTATATGGTTTCAAGAAGTATTACCTATTCCCAAACCTTTATTAAGTATTTCTGTTACAGACTTGAAGGATTTCTTAGCACTTCAGGTCTTGGATTTAGCATTTTTAGGGCCACTTACTTTTCTAGCCGGGCTTTGGTTATATCTTCATAAGGCCGGAGGGTATGTTCTGACCGCCGGGCTTCTGGTGATTATTCCGGCGAAATATGGAACGATGGTTACCGACTTGAACTTAGCCTCGATTCAAGGCCAGGCTAATTTAGTCTTAGTGGTTCTGTCGGTGGTTGCCCTGTTGATGCTGGTTTGTTTCCTAAAAAAATTAAAGGAAGAGAAATTGACTAGTTTTCATAACCGGATTTCTAATCAGTTTTAACGACTTTAAAAACTTCGGCTACTGGCTACTGGCTAACAATAGCAGTTGTTTTTGGCCTAAAGCAAAAACTCCCAAACCCAAAGCCAAGAGCTAATCTCTAGAATACTTTCAACCAATCATACTTATAGTGGAGGTTCATCGATGTACTTTGTCATTCTGTTTGTCACCGCTTTCTTCTTAATTTCCATTTTCAGCACCAATTGGCCGATTAAGCTTTATCATTATCTTCTTCTAAAAAATTTGGCCCGGGAATTAAACACCGAACCGCAAAGACATGGCTTGTTGTTATCCAATGTCTATTCCGAAATTATCAGTATTTTTCAAGGTAAGGAATTTAGAATCAGGTTTACCGAAAACTCCATCGATTCAATTAGAAGCAATTCGGGACTGGAAATTAGAATGAGCGAAAATACCGGAGTAGTTATGGAGTTTTACCGTGCAAATCGCAAAAAAAGAGTGTGGGGAGATTTTCGGCAGTATCGGACCGGGGACTGCCGGATTGATTCGGAGTGGTTCATTTTAACCACTGACTTGGAAAAAGCCGGCCAATTATGGAGTCGGACTCAATTAAGGGATCTGATCAAAGACTTTCCCCAGTTGGAACAGATCTTAATTAATAAACAGGAAATCATCATCCAACTTAAAAACTACCACTCCGGCAAAGCAGTGCTTAATGTTTTGCAGAGGCTGGCATCGATCTGATTGATTAATTACACATCTTCTCTTGACACCGTTACAGATTGATTGTATAGTAAAAGAAATCATAATTAAAGGCAAAGAACGGAAAGAGTAGGCTTTATACAAGTTGGAGAGAGGGGCCGGCCGGTGCAAGGCCTCACTTGGATAAGCTGAAGGTCGTCCGGGAGTCGCCGGGGTGAAAAGGAAATATGTCGCAATAATCTAACTTGTTAAATTTAGTGCGACATCTAAATTAGCTCAGGTCGGGTCAGCCCGTTATCGCTTTGGAGAGCCCTAATCGGGTAATTAGGTGGTACCGCGGAAGTAAGACTTTCGTCCTTTTGACGTAGGTCTTTTTTTATTAGGCATAAGACAAAAGGCCTGAGACACGAGGCGCGAGTAAGCCCAAAGATGAAAGACTCAATGGAAGTCAATTAAAAATGGGCGAATGGCATATAACTTTTACTCATGCCCCAAGCCTGCCTCACGCCTACAATAAGGAGGTCATTGGATTGAGTTTACCGACAGTTTATAACCCGCAAGCAGTTGAAGAGAAATGGTATCGGTTTTGGCTAAAGCAGGAGTATTTTCATGCTGATGTGAGCGATGATGGGGATTCTTTTTGCGTGGTAATTCCTCCACCGAATGTTACCGGTGTGCTTCATTTGGGACATGCATTGGACAATACCCTCCAGGATACATTGATCCGTTGGCGCCGGATGCAGGGCTATAATACCCTGTGGATGCCCGGGACCGATCATGCCGGGATCGCCACTCAAGCCAGAGTGGAAGAGTCCCTGGCGAAAGAAGGACTAACCAAACATGACCTCGGCCGGGAAGGATTTTTAGAAAGGGTCTGGTCATGGAAAGAGCAGTATGGTGGGACCATTATCAAGCAGCTTAAACGTTTAGGCGCTTCCTGCGACTGGGAACGGGAACGGTTTACTATGGATGAAGGTTGTTCGGCCGCTGTCCGCGAGGTTTTTATCCGTCTTTATGAAAAAGGTTTAATTTACCGGGGCAGCTATCTGATTAACTGGTGCCCCAAGTGTCAAACGACCATCTCCGATATTGAAGTGGAACATGACGAACATGATAGTTTT
>JBLNDC010000113.1:0-5684 GCA_050261255.1 Bacteroidota bacterium | reverse complement strand
GGATTTCGGTTACAAAGGTCGGACCGATCCCGGCATCTATTACAACCTCCCTTCCCAAAAGCCCATCGCCGAACAGGTCTGCGATCTCTTCAACGGAATCAGGAAATACACCAAAGAGAGTAAGAACCGGCTCTTTGAGATCTATCCCTTCCTGGGGCTCAACACCCAAAACTATCCCCTGGATGACGAAACCGGCGCCAAGGTCGGCCAAAGGCCGGACTTGGAACAATTAGACGATCCTTTGCGCCAAAAAGTGAAATATAATGTCACAACCGGAAAGTTGATCTTTTACGGTAAAATGCTCCAGAAAGAGCAGCAAGCTTTGGAAATGCTTTTTGATAACGGCCAAGATAAGCACGCGATCCGGGTGCTCTTCGACAAATCCCAAAAGATTAAAACCAGGACTACCTTAAGAAAACTTCTGGATAAATACTTCGCCGACTATCACGCCCTCCCGGAGGAACTGGCCGCCAAGCAAGGCAAGTTCACCGGGAACATTGACCGGATGGGCGGCAATTTCTTCGCCGGGATCAAGGTCTATCCGCCCCTGGGGTTTGATCCGTGGCCGGAAGAGGATCCGGAAGAACTGGCCAAAGTGAAGCTGCTCTATGAATATTGCTCCGCCAAGCGAATACCCATCACTTCCCACTGCAATTCCGGCGGGTTTGTGGTGATCGCTAAGAAGCTTTCCAAAAAGCTCGCGAGTCCTGAGCGTTGGGAGCGGGTCTTAAATCACTATCCGGAGTTAATCTTGAATCTGGCCCACTTTGGCAAAGAGAATAAAAAGTTCATGCTCTTCCCGGCGGAAAAGTGGACCAGGAAGATTATTAAGATGATCGCCAGATTTGATTATTTATACGCCGATTTCTCCTTTAACGGTTTGGCTCAGGGTTATTATCGAGACTTGAGGCGGTATCTCGACCATAGTCCGGCGGGGCTGCGGGAGAAGCTGAAACAACGGATTTTGTTCGGGACCGACTTTATGATCAACTTGACCGGGGTGGAATCGTATAATGAGTATTTACGGATTTTTGCGGAGAGTCCTTATTTTACTTCCGAAGAAAAGCATCAGTTTTGCGGGGTGAATGGGGAGCGGTTTTTGTTTGGGGAGAATGGGGCGGGGGAGAAGGAAGGGATTGAGGCGGTTAAGGGGGCCTAAAACCCGATCCCTCGCCCTTTAAAAGGGTAACCGCCATTCCCTCCGCCGCAGCCGGAGAGGGCCAGGACCAGGATTAGGATTAAAATAAGAACAACCTGACTCAATTTTTTCATCTTGAACAACTCCTTTTTTTATTAGGCATAAGGCACGGGGCATGAGGCACGAGTCAAAAAACTTCAGTTAAGGGAACAGGTTTCCACTGTTGCCTTTTTGCCTCTTGCCTCTTGCCTAACCTCAAACTACGGCCCATTTTAAACTGATTTTAAAAAATTGGATAATGTACCTTGATAAAAAAGTACAGGATCCCTTGAATTCCTGTACTTTTTGATTAAAAGGCTGGTAGAATAATTATGGACTGAAACTTTCGCGAACCCATCCTCCAAACCTGTTAATCGTCTAGCTTACAATAATCCTGGTCATATTATTGTGTCCTCACGGGACGGAAGCCAATGACGACATTGACGTCGCCCGGGTTTCCGTAGTCCACATAGCCCACCTGCAGGTAGTCTGCGTCAACGCTCCAGTCCCCGCCACGTAATATCCGGCAGGAACCGCCGAAAATTACGGGATACCGGTCAAAGCACCATTCACGAACGTTCCCGCTCATGTCGCGAAGATTCAAGGCGTTGGCGGATTTTTCGCCGACCGGATGGGTAGAGGAAGCGCTGTTTTCATGATACCAGGCTACTGCAGCAGTTGCGACGGCGTCCGTGTAAGCCGCCGCCGCTCCGCTGGCATAATTACCGGCTGTCCAAGTTGACCCATCTTTATATCGAGCCGCCAGTTCCCATTCATCACTGGTCGGCAGGCGGAACCCTTTAGCAGTTGAATCGGCGGTCGCATTGTCGCAAACTGCCGCGTTGGAATCCCTTGAATCCCTGATAATCGCGTTGGTGTTGTCTACATATACGCAAGCAAGGCTTGTCCCGTTTTGCGCATTGTAATATTCGGTCAGCGCATTACACCACACCATGGCGTCCCGCCAATTGACAGACGTCGCCGGATGCTGGTCGGTACCCGTTCCGCTGTCGTCGCCCATCTTCCCGGCGTTTTGAAAATAATACTGATAGGCTCCTCTGGCGGCATCGGTCGCCCAGGTATAAACCGCAGTCCACAACTTATACGTCACTTCGGTCTCCGCGATCCAATAGGCGTTGGCGACATTGATCGGGCCGGGCAGATTCGGGTCTCCGGAGATGGTATTATCATCGGATGTAAAAGAGCCGGTTGGAGCATAACGCATAGTGAACGATACGCCGCCAACCGTGCAAACGCTCGACTGGCCGGGGGTGTAACCGATAGGGGTTGGGGTTCCTCCGCCTCCGCCGCAGCCGGTGAGGGCCGGGACCAGGGTTAGGATTAAAATAAGAACAGCATGACTAAATTTTTTCATCTCGAACAACTCCTTTTTTATTAGGCATGAGGCATGAGGCACGAGGCATGAGGCATGAGTAAATAAACTTTAGTTTAGGGAACGGGCAACAGGTTTCCGGTTCGATCAGGAGGACCAAACATAAAACCAATGCTCGCTTTTTAGCCAACTGTTGCCTCTTGCCCCACGCCTTATGCCTGACCTAAAATCATGGCTCATTTTAAACTAATTTTAAAAAATTGAATACTGTACCTTGGCAAAAAAAAGTACAGGGTCCCTTGAAGAACTCCTGTACATTTTGATAAAAAGGCTGGCAAAAAAATTATCGATCAAAACCGGTTAAAATTTTAGATTAAGCTGCCAAAAATCGGAAACGATTCGAGTCTGTTTTGGCTTATTTTGATTATTTGCACCTTGCCGATTGCTCATTATTCAGCTTCATTCGCTAATAAAAGCGTTTTTTGAATCAGGCGATCGTTAATTCGAATATCCGAATCGGATAAACGGTCCAAAAACGGTTTAACACTTGAGATTAGTCCCTTGTACTTGGCAAGCAACAAGATTCCCTGACTGCCGGTAATGGTAATGTGATTCAACCGGGCGACACTTCTCGCCCGTTTATCATCAATAAGGAGATAGTCGGCATTCAAGGCTTTATATAACACCATTGCTTCGATTTCTCCTTGTCCAAGTCCGCCCGATGTGATCACTACATTAGCGAGATCAACAAAAACGGTCTTTCCTGAGAGATATGCCCGAAGAATTTCCCACGCCGGTTTTCCTTCGACAATAACCTCATTAAAGACCGTTTAAGGTACTTTAATTTCCTCAAAGAGTTGATCGAGGAGCCTTAATCCATCACATATCGCCAAGGCGACAAGAGCGGAACTATCTGCAATAATGAGCATTATGAGTGTGTCCTCTTTAATTGCTCAAAGTCGGCTTCCAGTTCATTTTCGTCGTAATCAATCACAGCAATATTATACCGTCTACAGGCTGCTAAAAATGTATATCGATCAACCCCGGCAAACTCGCAGGCAGCGCCGAGAGACATTTGCACTGCCTGAAACATCAATAAGGCAGTAGATATTTTAAGCCGTCCTTCGATTTCACCGACAGGAATGTCAAGAAAATATTGGTCAGGAACATTAATAACAACTTGCATATTATCACCTCTTGATTATATTAAATCCTTTCCGGCGCATGGTTACAAGTTTTCTATTTCTAGCCTACCCTCCAACCATGCTCCTATCATAAATAATTGGGATCATTTCTTTTCACAATAACGAATAGGTCACCCCTTACTTGGCAATGTTATATGGATAATATTTTTTCATCTTGAGCAACTCATATCAATCACTTCAATCCTGTAAATCCCATTAATCCTGTCCCGTTATCCTTCTCTCTTTTCCGGGCCCAATACCATCTTCCTGGCGTATAGCTCCACCTCGTTCCGGTTTTTCAGGTGCAGCCTTTCCAGGATCTCGCCCATATGATATTTAACCGTCCGTTCACTCAGGCCCAGCCGGGCGGCGACTTCCTTATAAGTCAAGCCGCCGGCGATTAGACCCAATACTTCGGCTTGCTTGGGCGTCAGCTTGACTGCCGGTTCCTTGGCCTCCGCTTCCGCCACGGCGGCAACTTCATCGCTATGAAACTCCTGCATCACCTTGGCCGCCAGGCCGGGAGAAAGCGCCATTTCCCCGGCGGCCAGGCCGTTAAGCTGCTCGATCAATTCCTCGGCCCGCAGCCCTTTTAACAAGTAGCCGCAAGCGCCGCTGCGAATGGCTTCAAAAAGGTCTTCCTCCCGGTCGGACATTGTCAGGATCACGATTCTGGCCTCCGGCAGTTTCGCTTTGATCAGGCGGGTGGCGGCCAGGCCGTCGCAACCGGGCATCTGCAGATCCATTAAGATAATGGCCGGGCGTAAGATCTGGGCTTTTTCCAGCGCCTCCAACCCGTCCCTGGCAATACCGGCTACTAAAAAACCCCTGCTCTCCAAGAGCTTTTGCAAACCTTCCAAAAATAGAAAATGATCGTCCACCAGCAATAACGGGCCGCTTTTGGCCGCCGCCGATTCTCCGCCGGAGATTTCTATCTGAGGCTGCTTGGCGGCAGCCGGAAGTTCAATGATCACTTGAGTGCCCCGGCCCGGCGCCGAATCGACCCGGACTTTCCCCCCGGCATGAACGGCCCGTTCGCCCATGATCTCCAACCCGTAATGACGCCCCGCCTTGGGGGGCTCCTGTTTAAAACCTATTCCATTATCAATAACGGTGATTCGAATCAGGTTCCGGACAGCCTCTTTGGTGAAACAAACAGTCACTGCAGTGGCCCGGGCGTGTTTGCGCACATTGGCCAGGGCCTCCTGAATAATCCGGAAGAGTTGGACCTGGGCCGCCGGGTCCAGTTCCTGATCGCTCAAGCGCTCCGGGTTCTCCATGGCCACCGGAATTTGAAAATTAGCCTGGAAGCGCTCCAGATATTGCCGGAGCGAAGCAAAGAAACCTTCTTTAAAGAGCACGGAGGACTTGACCTCCGAGATAAATTCCCGGATCTCGGCATTGGCCTCTTCCACCACTTGGGAGAGGCGCGCCAAATCGCCTTCAACCGCTCCCTCCCGGCTGCCGTTAAGTTTGTCCCGGATGTTTTGGATCTGAATATTGACATAACCTAAAACCTGGCCCATGCTGTCATGAAGCTCCCGGCTGAGCCGCTCCCGTTCCGTCAGGACCGACAACGCCTTTTGCTGTTCCAGCAGTTGAGCCTGGGCCTGTTTCTGGACGGTGATGTCTTGTAAGACAATGGCTTTACCAAGATAGCCGCCTCTCCGGTTCACCAGGGGAGTAATGCGGATCCGGTAATCCCTTTGTTCTCCGTTAAGTTCCAGGTAATCCTCGATGGTTTCCGTTTCCCGATTGGCCGCGAGCTCCGCCAAACGAGGATAAGCCTTGAACGCATCCGCGAATTTATCTCCGGTGATCTCCGACTTCGGACCGCCCAGCAACTTTTGAGCGTCCGAATTAAGCTCGATGATATAATCGTTTTGATCGATAACCACCAGGCCGTCCCCCATATTCTGGGTCGCCGTCGTCAAAGCCATGGGCATGATATCGAAGAAACGCAACCGTAAAGCGCCCCAACTAAAAATCC
>JBLNDC010000112.1:0-4158 GCA_050261255.1 Bacteroidota bacterium | reverse complement strand
TCTACCGGAGACGGATCATTTAGTTGTCGTTGCAACTATATTGTATAGAAAAACAGTTGCATTTGCAACTGTAAGATATCTTTGAGACTTATGCGTTCAAATCAATATTAAACACCAACGTCCAGCGAGTTTTCTTTATACAAAAAAGGATTAATTTTCATCTTCGGGATCGATATTATTCTTCCGCTTTGTTCTGAAAAACCTAAACCGATCACATTTTCGGTTAAAATTACCTTGACAAATCGATGAATATTTTATAGACTATTTTTTGTTGAAGGGGAGTAGCAGGCAAGCTTGGGCTTGCCGGATAAAGTCAACATACTGGTATCAAAGACCTGGCTTTATCCCTAGAATTCTTCGAGTTGTGAGACCTTTAACATAAACCGGTTCGTCGGGTTATGTTAAAGGTCTTTATTTTTTAGCCATGTAGCGGAAACCAAATACAGGAAGGTAAGATCGTCAGGAGGGTTTATCATTGAATACTTTCTGGTTATCGTTGATCATGATTTTTCTGGCCGAACTTGGGGACAAGACGCAATTGGTAGCCCTTACCATGGCAACCCGTTATAATGCCAGAATTGTTTTATGGGGAATTTTTTGTGCTACTTTAGGGGTTCATGTCGTTTCGGCAGGTATAGGCTGGTTTATGGGGGGCCTTTTACCGACTGATTGGATTAAATTCATCGCCGGTCTGGCCTTTATTGGCTTTGGTTTCTGGACTCTGAGGGGTGATTCCCTCGACGAGGAAGAATGCAGTACTCGTAGAATTGTTTCCCCTTTCTGCCTGATATTTGTTACCTTCTTTTTGGCCGAATTGGGAGATAAGACAATGCTGAGTACGGTTACTTTGGCCGCCACCCATCCGGTTATTCCAGTTTGGATCGGCTCTACAGTAGGGATGGTTCTCTCCGATGGACTGGCCATCTTGGTTGGGGAAATATTGGGGGCTAAATTACCTGAACGGATGATCAAAATCGGTGCTGCCGTTATTTTCTTTGGTTTCGGAGTCTTAAGTGTGTTCCAAGGTGGAACTAAACTGCCGTATTATACATGGATAATCGGAATAGTAGTTGTTATCATTATGGCCTACTTCTTTTTATTCAAGAAAACCGTTATCCAACCGGATACTTCCGAAGAAGCGACTGCTAAAAAAGATATCGCCAATATGCTCAAAAAATGAGATACCGATAATTTGGGGGATATAGCTAAAATGCCGGCCAAGTTTATAAAACAGAATCCCAATCGGACCGGGCCTGACATAAATGATATTAATTTGTTCCTAAGGGGCTGACTCACAATCAGCCCCTTAGGAATAGATCAAGGTTTTTTCCCCGACTCAAACATATTTAATAACCGCAAATAATGATTGGCCTCTCTCAGGACATGGTCCCCAAGTAACGGAATGAGAATTGACCGGATCTTGCAGGTGATCAATCCTTCAGTGCCCTGACTTTTAAAATCCCGAATACTTATAACAGCACGCCTGCTCTTTTCAGTCACTTCGGGCAATGCGGCAGTTTGACGAACCAGCGCTTCCGCCTCGGCAGTAAGAACATCAAATTGCTTACCGAAATTATCAGCGGTATTAAATAGCTGAACTTCTGTCGGGTCCAGCAACCCCCGGATAAATTTGGCATGTTCCCCCATAATCCGGTTCCAGAATGACTCTTGCATGACTATCTCAGTGACCAAATCAATATCGGCACGACTTTGAATTCGTTCCAACAAACATAGATAAAACCGGGCTTCCCTCAAAATATGGTCTATCAATAACGGATAATTTAAAGTAAAGACACGGCAAGTTAAGACATCATTCAAAAGCCTGGATTTAAATTCAATTAGCCCTTGGGTTGTAGCCATCGCTTGTTGATTTAACCGGCATACTTGTTCTGTCAATGTTGCCAAATTGGGATTTACGCACCCGCTCATCGCCATTTCCGCCCCGGTTATTCCGGTGCACAAGGAAATACCGGTATAGAATTCAGTCAATCGTTCTGCCTCCAAGGTATAACGGGTTACAATCTCACCGTCAGCCAAAAAGTTCTGAGGCAGAACGCCATTTGCAAGTTGGACCGCGTCGGACAAAAGCATCGTAAAATGGTTTTTAAACATCTCTGCCTGTTGAATCAGGTCGGAATTTTTTGAGGGAAAGGCCGCTTCAATAAAGAACGAATGTTCCTTGAGAATCCGCATGAAAAACAGATTCAACTCCAACGAATGCCGAACGAATTCTGTATCCGATAACAAACAAATCACCTCTCTTATCCTGTAAAAGGCTTATTGCTCATATATCGTATGTCCTTAGGGTATAGAAGGTGAAAAAAACGGAGATTGGCGTTAAGATTATGGCAAGCATATTGGGCTTTTAGAAGTTAACTCGGTCGGATTGACTTGCATATTATTTTAAAATAAAACGGATTAATTTAAACGGATGGTTGTTCAATAGGAGGGCCAAATTGGAGGAGGAAGAAATATGTCGATCATTCAAGGCTTTTGTAGCACCTGCGAAATGATTGATAATAAACTGGTCCTTAAAAAATATAAAAGCCGCTTCATATCTTTAGGATTATTAGCTAATGAAGTCCACTGGTACAAGCGGTTTACCGATATTCCGGGTATTCCTCCGCATACCCCCAAATTGTTGGACTATTCCGGAGACACTCTGGTACTTGAATATGTTGGCAACCCTATTACAAAGGATACGATGATCGTTGATTTTAAGAATCAACTTCGGGAAATCGCTTATTTTCTAAAATATCACCATTGTCGCCACTGCGACATTACTCCGGGTAACTTACTTGTTTTAAATACAAAAATTTCCCTCATTGATTTTGGATGGGCGATTGAAATGGATCAGAATCCGTATCGAAGATGGAAACATGTTGATAAGAGACTTTTGGATAATATGAGTAGTGGTTACCGGGCGCCTAATTGGCCGAATGATAAATATTCCCTTACCAAGATATATGAGAAATTTTCCAGGGATCCAAATAATAAATTAGTTTTTTATTAACAATAGTTGGTTTTGGCTGGGGGAATAATCAAAATGCATGATTTTAGCGTTATTTCAGTTACGCAAATGCCTGAAAATAAAGTATATGTCAAGAACCCTACTAATTATCCTTTAGTTGGTCAAGGCGCCCAGGGCGCTGTTTTTAAAATTTCCGACAGCCGTTGTGTAAAGATATATGCCGGCAATACTTTTGTAGAAATGGAATACTCGGCGTACCAAATATTGAAGAATTCATCCATCGTACCAAGGATATATGAAAAAGGCGTCAATTACATTATTATGGAGTATTTAAGAGGTCCTTCTCTGGATAGTTATCTGCAAAAGAAGGGTATGATACCTGTATGGGTCACCAGGCAAGTATTGCAGGTTCTAAAAAAAATGAAACAGTTTCACTTTACACGGATTGATTCTGCCTTGAGGCATATTTTCATAGACAGGAATAACAATCCAAAAATAATCGACTTAGTACATGCTTATACCATAAGGGAGCCTTTTCCGTTAATGTTTTTTAGTGAAATGAGGAATCTGGGATTACTGAAAGATCTCTTACAGCAGGTAAAAGAGCTTGATCCCGAGTTATACTTTGAGTGGAAAAAATCTCCCCATTTCCAACTCAAATAACGGCTGCTTCATTTAGTTTCGCCTCGGGTTCCCTTCCCCGGACTTTTTCATATACTATATCGACTTCAATGAAAGAAGGGAATCGCCTATGGATGACCCAATATTCCAACATCCAGCGCACTGCGAAGTTGGTGGTTTTATAACCATTCAGCCCGGTGATACCTTATACAACCTGGCCCGACGTTACAATATTACAGTCGAGGCCATTATCGCCGCCAATCCAGGTATTAACCCTAATAATTTACCAGTCGGCGAATTAATCTGTATTCCCAGTCCAATACCAGGTCAGCCTTTTCCCGAACGTTGCCCAAATGGAATAACCTACACAATTCAATCCGGTGATACTTTTTACTCCATTGCCCGGCGATTCAATGTCTCATTGGATGCGCTTTTAGCCGCCAATCCCGGGGTTAATCCCGATCTGCTTCGAATCGGCCAGCGAATCTGCGTTCCAACCTTGCCCACCCCGACCGTCACCTGTCCCGGACCTACGTATACCATCCGCCCGGGAGACACTTTATATA
>JBLNDC010000111.1:0-2591 GCA_050261255.1 Bacteroidota bacterium | reverse complement strand
CGCCTAGCGCTGCCGGACTTCCCGGGACTACCGTGGAAACCACCGCACCGTCTTCTCCTTTCCACTTGAGCTTCTTCTTGACCTTGGCGGCCGCTTTTACATCGACGAACACTGAAAAACCATAAAGCGGATAGATTTTATTCCCGCTGGCCAAAACCAGGGTGGCGATGGCGTCGGCCAATTGCTTGGCGGTAGCAGCGTCCTTGGTCCGGAAATTGACCTGCTTCCCGTCGGCGAGACTGATCCGGACTCCGTATTTGTTATCCCGTTCCAACTTTGGATAGTGATGCAAGCTCATATGACGAACCTGTTCAAACGGGATCACGCTAGTCTCTTCTTCATGATAAGGCACGGTCTCATAATGTCCTCCCGTGAACCCGAGACCGGTATAAACCCATTTATCGTATGTAGTGTCTAAAACACCGAAGACACGCAATCCATACCGGTCTAATTCAATCTGGCGCACCGGGCATCCCTGCCAGCCAACGAATTGCGCTTGGATATTCTTAATGGCGCCCAAAGCCGCCCCGGCGTCCGGGAAAAACTCCGGGAAAAACCAGATCTGCTCTTGGGTCTGATAGTCTGGGCTATGCAGATCTTCAGCCATAACCATGGCGCCTGAAAAAATAATGATTAAAAGCAATAATACCCAATAACTCCAAAGCTTGGTCCGCATGTTGATTCCACCTTTCAATTTAAATTTCACCACTTCTCCCTCAAGATCTCGTCCCGTTTTTGCAGGTATTCCGCGTCGGTGATCAATCCGTCCCGTTTCAGCTCCTCCAATGAGCACAGTTTCTCCGCGAAGTCGCCGGACGGCTCTTCACCGCCTTCGGTAATCTCAGCCACCTCAATCTTGCCTTTTTGGGCCAGCTTCAACATTCTGGCCGCGTGAGCCATCAAGACGCCGCAAGCGGTAATAATCAACCGGTCGCATTCGCTTTGGGGCAGCCGGTAGAGTAGCTTGCCGAATTGTAAAAAATGATTAAACAGATAATTCCTAAGGTTTTCATTTAAATTCTCCAGACTTCAAGATTTTGTAAAATCAATACTAAAGGTAATCTGATAATCGGTTTTTATATTTGTTCCCATTGCCATTCGGCGCTGCATCCAGTAGCTAGCTCCCAATCGCTTTCGCTCATCTTGCCGTAATTGGTTTCCGTCAGCCTCTCCCCCGGAATCAATATGGTTGAATGGTTATGCGTCTTCATCCTTACACTGCCGGCCCAAATAATGACTTGATAGTTCACTTTCAGTTTGACATCCGTGTTATTGTTCAGCGTTATGTCATACTTGTATTGTACTACACCCTGTGCTCTTCCCAATTCTTTGCAACTCACGGACCCCGTAACATCGTCATTGTCGGAAAAGGATTTAGCAGCCGGAAAGGCCGTTAAAACAACACCGAACGTTATACAGAGTAAAAAAATCCGCCGCTTTAAATTGAATTTTCCAGTTTTCATTTTTTCCTCCTATCGCGATTCATATCGGTTTATTTGCCGGCATAGTCACTTCAATTCCTTGCTGTCCCAGATAACCGTAATATTCCCGCTCGAATTTTCCGAAGCCGATCCCTGTTTCAAATTAATCGTAAAATAATGCGTATGATAATGTAACCGGCCAGGGCAATTAGAGTTAATACGGTTAACCCCCACCTGATAATGAAATTGGGTCTCTTTCCCAGGATTTCAGAGATTTCCCCCCTGACCTGATTCGCTTTTGCCATCTTAATTTCCCAACTCCAATTGGTTTTTGACTAAATTGTAATAGACGCCTTTTTTCATAATTAATTGATTATGTACACCGGTTTCCGCAATTACGCCTTGATCCAGGACGACAATCTGATCAGCGTTGCGAACCGTGCTTAAACGATGGGCGACAATCACCACCGTCCGGCCTTGAAAAAAATGTTCTAAATTTTTCATAATTATCGACTCATTCTCCGTATCCAGGGAATTGGTGGCTTCATCAAAAAACAGATATTTCGGATTTTTATAAACCGCCCGGGCGATCAGAATCCGTTGTTTCTGTCCCTGACTTAGACCATGACCGTCAGTCCCGATTTTCGTCCGGTATCCTAAGGGCAACGTGGCAATAAATTGATCAATATTAGCGATTTGGGCCGCTTGTGACATTCGCTCCTCATCAATCGCCTCATCTTTGAGAGCAATATTATTGGCGAGAGTATCTGAAAAAATATAGCCATCCTGCATTACCAGGCCGCATTGGTCGCGCCAAAATTCCAGCCTGATTTCGTTCAGCGGAATATCTCCGACTTTAATCATACCTTCGGCGGGCTGATAAAAACCCAACAGTAGTTTTAAAAGGGTTGTCTTGCCGCTCCCGCTCGTCCCGACGATGGCCGTTACCTTTTTATTGGGTAAAACCAGGGAAATATTTTTTAAAACCTTTTCGGAATAGGGATCGCCATATTGAAACGATAAATTCGTAACAACAATATCAGCATCACTTGGGATAATATTCGTCTTTATTGCTTCACTATCTTCTTCATCCCGTTTCCGATGAATTTCATCAATTCGTTCAAAACTCAACTTAGCATCCTGGGCCGCCGTGACCAAATGCGCTAACTG
>JBLNDC010000110.1:0-5495 GCA_050261255.1 Bacteroidota bacterium | reverse complement strand
GACTAATTTGGTAATTGTTGATATCCACGCCGAAACTACTTCCGAAAAAATGGGGTTAGGCTGGTACTTGGACGGGCGGGTGACGGCGGTATTGGGTACCCATACGCATATCCCCACTGCTGATGAGAGGATTTTACCAAAGGGAACCGCATATATTACTGATGTTGGAATGACCGGGCCCCTTAATTCGGTGCTGGGGATCGACCCGGAGATCGTAATTACTAAATTCCTAACCAAACGCCCCATCCGTTTTGAGGTGGCTTCGGGACCGGTTAAATTGGACGGCGTTATTTTTGAGGTTAATGAATATGGTTTAGCGACAAGCATCAAAAGGATCCAGCGGCATTTGGATTAGGTGAGAATGGAATGGGGAAAGGATGGAAAAATGGAAGTACTGAAAGTTTCTTCAAAATCCAGCCCCAATGCGGTAGCAGGGGCGTTGGCGGGAGTTATTCGCGAAAAAGGGGGCGTTGAGATTCAAGCAATCGGGGCCGGCGCAATTAACCAGGCGGTTAAGGCGGTGGCCATCGCCAGAGGGTTTGTCGCTCCCGGCGGTATGGATC
The DNA here is from genome assembly GCA_050261255.1 of Bacteroidota bacterium. Taxonomy (GTDB): domain Bacteria; phylum Bacillota; class UBA4882; order UBA8346; family UBA8346; genus JAAYHS01. The sequence goes on along the minus strand of JBLNDC010000110.1, from coordinate 4,932 downwards.
TGATTTGCATCCCGGCATTTACCGAAATTTCGATCGACGGAGAAAGCCGGACCGCTGTCAAACTTATTGTTGAGCCGAAGTAAGTCGTTTGATAACCGATATTGCTCTTGGCCGCTTTTAAATGCAGGGATCCCTGCATTTTTTGTTTTTATGTTACCAAACGGAAAGAAAGAACCTATTTACCATGGAGAGATGATTCTTGGCTTAAATTACTTAAAGGTAAAACCGGGAGCGGATCAGAATTAATCAGGAAACACCATTCATCTTTCAAGCAATCAATACGGAAAAAATCGCAGAATTATTTAAAACAACTAACACATCAGGGAGGCACATGGAATGGAACTCACCGGCAAAAAGATCCGATTACGTCCGCTTTCCGTTAATGACTTGGATGCCTTGGCCCGTTGGAACCAAGATGCGGAGCTTCAAGAATTTGTTGACTGCAACCTTCCTACGGCCCGTCATCAATTAGAACGCTGGTACCAGGATAATGTTCCCGACCGCCACTATCAAGTTTTTGCCATTGAAACGGTTAACGGGAGAATCATCGGCGATTTGGAACTGGATCATATTTGTTGGAGCAAGCGCGAAGCTGAGCTAAGGATCAGAATCGGGGAAAAGGATTGTTGGGACCAAGGTTTGGGCACGGAAGCGATTCAACTAGTCTTTGATTATATACTTGCCGGGAAAAAGTTTAACCGGATCTACCTACGGGTGTACCGTTTTAATAAACGGGCCATCAGCTGCTATTTGAAAAATGGTTTTAAGCAGGTTGGAATTTTACGAAGACGGACCGAAGGCTGGAAAGATATTATCCTAATGGAAATTGACCGCCTTCAATATCAAAAAGGCCTTCATTCGAAGGTTGGGTAAAGAACAAAAAATATTTTTTTAAGCTTCTATCTGGACATTTAGGAAAGTTTCCTTTTGTGGTTCAGGTTTCCTGGAAAAGGAATTGGCCTTCCAGTTGTCGAAATATCTCGCTTTAGAAATCGGATTAATTGGGGAGGGCCATCCATGTCGGAGATTAATATTGTAATCGCAGATAATAATCGGGAGTTATGCGCCACACTAGCGGATTTAATTGAACTGCAAGAAGATATGGAGTTAATCGGCACGGCTTATGATGGAATCGAAGCCCTGCAGATCGTGGAAGAAACCAAACCAAACGTGCTAATTTTGGATATTACCATGCCTTATCTGGATGGAATAGGCGTGTTGGAAAAATTAGCCGAATTCGAGCAACCTCCAATAGTAATCATTTTGACCGCTTTTGAGCAAGAGGCGATGATTCAACGTTTAATCACAATGGGTGCTTCTTATTATATGGTCAAGCCTTTTGACGCTGCAACACTCATTGAAAGGATTAGGCAGTTTGCTAAAAAACATCAATCATCTCCCTTGAAAACCATTAAGACTTCCGAAGAACCGGGGATTTATGCTTCTAACCGCCGTGAAAAAACCAACAGCCAACTTGAACTGGAAGTAAGCAAGCTCTTTCATGAAATGGGAATTCCCGCTCATTTTAGGGGTTACGCTTATCTGCGGGATGCAATTATCATGGCTGCCAGAGAAGTTGAAGTGCTTGGCAATATAACTAAAAATCTTTATCCCCGGATTGCTGAGAAATACCGTTCCTCAGCCAGCGGGGTCGAATCGGCGATCCGGCATACGATTGAGATTGGTTGGGAAAGAGGAAACTCCGAATTTATCCGTGACTTCTTCGGAGCCGAAAATGGGAAGAACCGGTTTCCGACCACAGCTTCTTTCATCGCTAAAGTAGCTGACAAATTAAGGTTGGAATCGAAATTAACCTAAACTAGGGAATATCTAAAGATAGCTTGTAAAATTAATCCCTTTTTAGGGATTTCTTTTTAATCGGAGTTATTACGACAGGATAAAAAAATGCGAATTTGACACGCTAAATTCAAAAAGAGTATTATAGAAATAATACTATCGATTAATGTTATCATCTCTATGATTAATTAGCTTACATACATTGGAGAGTAAATTGAATCTCAAAGGTCTGAGTTTACCGGAGTTGCAAGATGTTTTAACCGGCTTAGGGCTTCCTAAATATCGGAGCAACCAGATTTATGCTTGGCTGTATCGGCGGAAGGTTTGTTGTTGGGAAGAGATGACCGACCTTCCGAAGGAGTTGCGCCAGGTTTTCCAAGCTAAAGAGATCTCCTTGGGCTGCCTGTCCTTGGTATCCCAGTTTCGGGCTGATGATGGAACAACTAAGTATTTATTCGGGTTGGATGATGGCGAGACAGTAGAAAGCGTATATCTTCCGGAAACCCACCGGCACACTGTCTGTCTTTCTACTCAAGTTGGGTGCGGGATGGGCTGTTTGTTTTGCGCAACCGGACAACGGGGAATGATTCGGAACTTAAGTCCGGCGGAGATCATCGATCAGCCTTTACGCATCAGCCGGATTACCGGCTCTAGAATTAGTAATCTAGTGGTTATGGGACAAGGCGAACCCTTGTTAAATTACGATTCGCTCTTGAAGGCGATTAAAATCATTAATGATCCTCAGGCGATCGGAATCGGAGCTAGGCATATTACGATTTCGACCTGTGGAATTGTCCCGGGAATCAAAAAGTTGGCGGAGGAACCATTCCAAGTTAACTTGGCCGTTTCTTTACATGCCGCCGATAATCAACTGCGTGACTATCTCATGCCCATTAACAGAAAATTCCCTCTAGAACAACTGATTGAGGCGTGTCGCGGCTACTTATCCCGCACCAACCGGAGGATTACTTTTGAATATACCTTAATCGATGAGGTCAATGACCGTTCCATTGACTTGGATAATTTAATTCGGATGCTATCAGGAATGCTTTGCCATGTAAACTTGATTCCCTTCAACCCGATACCCAATTCAACCCTGAAGCGCTCCAAAGAAGGACGGATTACAGAATTTGCAGCCGGTTTACAAGAAGCCCATATTGAAACCACCATTCGTAGAGAAAGAGGCAGCGAACTGGCGGCAGCATGTGGGCAATTACAAGGTAAGGGCATTGTTTTAAATGAGACTAATTAGAAAGTTGAAAAGCATCTGGTTAAGATTCAATCGTTCCCGCTTCGATTCGGTAAGACCCGATTCGGAAGGTACTAAAGAGCCTACTTTAAAGCGAACCAGGTTAAACCGGCGCACAAGGCCTTTTTCCAAAACTCAATCCGAGAATGGAGAGCCTTGTCATACCAAAAGGTTTAAACGCTGCGATACCATAAAATACTGTCGTTGGGTCTTCACCGTAGTTGAAGGAAATGATCGGGGCCGGCAATTTATTGGCGCCACTACGGAGTTGAAGATCGGAAGGCAGCCTGAAAACCATATCTGTTTGAGAGATCCTAAGGTGTCTCGGTTTCACGCCTTAATCAAGATCAAAGATTCCTATTTGATAATCAAGGATTTACAAAGTACCAACGGGACACTGGTGAACAATGAAAGAATCAGAAGGCAGAAACTCCAACCAGGCGACCTGATCAAGTTGGGCGATTCAATTATTGAAGTTACGCTGGAAAAGAATTAAGAGTTAAACGATGCATCAGGGGTGAGCAAATGAAAGTTGCGGGCAGGACTGATCGGGGAAAAGTTCGGGAGATCAATGAAGATACATTTGGTTATCATGATCACCTATTTGTTGTGGCGGACGGCATGGGCGGGCATCAGGCCGGAGAAGTGGCCAGCGCTATTGCTGTTGAAACCATCCTCAAGGCTGATTTAACCGGTGAAATTAAGGCTACTTTGCGAAAAACCCTGGCAGCGGCGAATCAGGCAATTCTTGAAAAAGCGGCTCAGGATAAAAAACTTAATGGCATGGGAACAACGGTCGCCGTTTTATATTTAGGAGCGGAACGGGCCTATGTAACCCATATCGGAGACAGCCGGGTTTATTATCTTTCAGGTAATAATCTGAAACAACTAACCAACGACCACTCATTGGTCTATGAATTAGTTAAATCCGGCGAGATAACCGCTGAGGAGGCTAAATCCCACCCCCAACGGAATATCTTAACACGGGCCTTGGGAAGTAATGAGACGTTGGAAGCGGAAATTGTCGAAATAGAAGTAACTAAAGGCGATAAATTTTTATTGTGCAGTGATGGCCTGACAAACTCGATCCCGGAAGCTCTCATCAAAGAGCTTATGTCCAGCGAGGAAGATCCGGAAGCCATCGTTGATCGAATGATTAATTCGGCCAATGAATTAGGAGGGTCCGATAATATTACGGTTATTTTAGTTGAAATTGAATAATAAATACAACTTTCCACTTTGATTTTATGCAGTAAAGCCGATGATTTAAGGGATATCAACTTTTGAAAAATTGTTAAATCATCGATATTTTTAAAAGTTGATTTTAATTAATCTGGCTTAACTGTAAAGAATTTTGTGGTGGGAAAGTTGAATAATAAATAATTTTTACGGCAGGATTTTATATAATATCAACGAAAAAATAAAGTTATCTAGTTTTAATTCCTGCCGATATATTAACTGTACTAATCTGAATATGCATGAATTGAGGTGCGGCGTTGATCGGTAAAATTTTGGGAAACCGCTACCGTCTATTGGAACTAATCGGCGAAGGCGGTATGGCATTAGTTTATAAAGCGGAAGATTCTCTATTATGTAGAGCTGTAGCCGTTAAAATATTACGCCCTCAATATGCCAGCGACGCTGAATTCGTAGAACGGTTTCACCGGGAAGCCAAGGCGGCGGCTAGTTTATCCCATCCGAATGTGGTTAATATTTTTGATGTAGGCAAGGAAGATAATACCGATTACATTGTAATGGAATACATCCCGGGGGACAATTTAAAAGACATAATTAAACGGGATGCCCCAATGGCGGTTGAGCTGGCGCTGGATATAACCAGGCAGATTGGGGAGGCGTTGCACCATGCCCACCAGCGCAATATTATT
>JBLNDC010000109.1:0-4946 GCA_050261255.1 Bacteroidota bacterium | reverse complement strand
TTGGCATTACCAAAATGAATTTCCCCCATCGCACCTGCCTGCATGGTAGATTGAATAAAAATTGGCACACCCAGATTACACTTTTGTAGTTCTTCCTGTACAGAAAATTTATTCCACGTCTGCCTATTGCTCATTAACTCGATAATTCCAGTCTGCTGATTATAATGCCCAGAAAAAGCAATACCTACCCCTACTACTCCCAACTTTCGAAGTTTATATTGCTCCCTCAGCATTTTAATGGTTACTGAAACTTGTTGAATGAACGCCTCCGGATTAGGACCTGTATCAGGTAGAATAATATTTTCTAATATTGTTCCAACCAGATTTGTTACAATGACTCTGATGGAGGGAATATTCATCTCGATACCAACTAACACTCCCGAATCACCATTTATGCTGAGCATAGTAGCTGGCCGCCCTCTTGTTCCTGTTACTCCAAGTTCGTGAACAACACCCTTTTCCAGCAAAAAATCTACGCAATTGGTCACGGTCATTTTATTCAAGCCTGACAATTTAGAAAGTTGAACTCTAGAGACAGGCTGATTTAATAATATTAACCTGTAAATTTTCTCTAGATTTAAATTTCGCATAAGTTCAAAAGTGCCATTTGATCCAATATAAGAATTCATAATTTTTATCCTATACAATTATTTTTGATGTTTAATCTATTTAATACTCTCAAATTATCAGATTACCAAAACTTACTTTTGATTTCAAGAAATTTTCTTGATTTAAAGTAGTTGCGTTCCCTTTAGGACTCGCTCTTTGAGATGACGTAAAAAGTTTAACTAACTTGCTTTATCTTCTTTGCTTCCTTCCGCTGCGCCAAGTATTTCACGGAATTCTTCGGAATCGACACCTATAGCAACTAGGATGGATTACGTTTTCATATTCCCCGCCCAGCTGTATTTAAGAAAGATACCGTAAAGATAAACATAGGGATAAGATTCGTTAAGCGGCCACTTGCTCCAAGCCTCTATGTAAAAGTATATCACTTAGCATTTGTTAATCTATCAGCTTCTTCATCAAGGAGTTTATTTAATGTTTTAATGTTTCTTCAACACTGGTTCGTACCAGCTTGTCCAAGTGATTCTTTATGGCGCCTTGATTAAGTTGTATAATATTATCCATGGGAGCCTCCTTTTGGTATTTTATTGTCTTACACCTTAAAATTTACCATCTCAAGGTCTCCTTGTAAATGTACGCAATTAATTATAGGATATCTTTCAAACACATAAGAAAGTTTGAATAGATTATTAACTATTCAAACTTTCTTATGAATTAATTACTGCAACTATTTGATTTTACCGTATCATTTCTTTCCTGCCTGTCTTTTCATTTCGTCTCCAATTCCACTTTCTTCTATGGCTTTGGCAAATACTTTAACTTCATTATCCCATTTTTTAGCGCTTTCTTCCGGACCTAAATATTCAACATAAAAACCTAAATTTTCCACAGTCTTTTCAAATTCCGGATCAGCAACTATCTTCTTAAACCCTTCAGCCAATTTAGCTTTCACATCTTTGGGAATACCGGCAGGCGCACAGATGCCAAACCACGCCGAGGCTTCCACATCAATCTTACATTCTTTAAGTGTCGGGATATCGGGAAGATCAGGTAATCTTTTTGTGCTGGACACCGCTAAAATTCTTACTTTGCCATCTTTAGCATGGCTTTTAATTTCAACCAATGAGGAAAACAGAAGCTGGACATTGCCGCCTAAAAAAGCTATTGTAGACTCAGACCCTGTTGCAAAGGGGACTGGCTCCATCTTGACTTTAGTCTCTTTGACAAAAATTCCTGATAGAATATGAGGTAAGGAGCCAACATTAGAATAAGCATATTTAATTTTCCCCGGATTCTCCTGGGCATATTTTATTACATCATCTATGGTTTTAAAAGGAGAATTCTCAAGCACTGAGACGGCAATCGGATTGTAAACCGCCTGGCAGATCGGTTCTGTTAGTTTACCGTAATCATTGGGTGTAATACCGTATAAAGGTTGTAATAACATATTCGCAGCTGATAGTCCAAGTGTATAACCATCTTTTCTACTATTGACTAGTTCATTGTAGCCAATTACACCGGATGCCCCTGTTTTATTTACAATAACAAGCGATTGGCCAAGATATTTCTTGGCTAATTTTTCCATTGCCCGTGCCGTCAGATCAGACGCGCCTCCAGGCGCCATCGGTACAATAACCTGTATGGGCTTAGTAGGGAATTTGGATGCCTTTGATGTCTTAGCCCATCCAGTCCCGATCGTTCCCACTAACAATACAGTTCCTAGCAGAAAAAGCATTATTTTTCTTGTCTTCATAACATTTCCTCCTTAATTTTCACACACTTTGCGTCGATGTTTACCTTACACGTATGGATATCGACAGTTAATTTTACCGTTGCAGTTAATTACAATCCAGCAACAGTAATCAACGTTTTACTTACATTCATTCACCTCCTTCATTATCTCCTTTTTAATAACATTAGTTTATAATCTCCTTTGCTCTCCCTTGGGCTTTAAAGTACTTCTTCAAATTCCCATATATTCCGGCAATCAAAAAAATGATTGCTAAACTGAGAAACACTGCTGAAAAGGGCCTTGTAAAAAAGGAGGAGATTTTGCCGTCAAACAGAATTAAACTTTGAGTTAAGCTTTTCTCAATAATTGGTCCCAAAATTACACCGATAGCAAGCGAGGCCGGTTGATAACCAATCTCTCTCAAAATGTAACCCATAAATCCGAACAAAATTAATACACCTAAATCAAAAACACTGCCATTCAACGCCAATGCGCCAGTAAACGAGATAATCACAATAATAGGCATTAAGTATTCTTTGGGTGTTTTAAGCAAAGACGCAAACACGCCGACAAAAGGAAGATTAATAATTAACAATAACAGATTCCCAATATACATGCTGGCCAGCAGTCCCCAGAATACTCCGGGATGTTCTGTGATCAGCGACGGTCCAGGCGTTATGCCATGAATCAAGAAACCGCTTAACAGTATGGCAATCGGCGGCGCAAATGGTAATCCTAACGTCAACAGCGGAACCATTGCCGCAGAACTGGCCGCATTATTTGCCGATTCCGGTCCGGCTACACCTTCCACCGCTCCCTTGCCAAATTCTTCAGGCCTTTTGCTGACTTTTTTCTCAACCGCATAAGACAAAAATGTAGAAACCACGGCGGCCGGCCCAGGTATTAACCCGCACAGAAAGCCCAAAAAGCTGCCTCTCAATATGGGATTAACAGACCTTCTGATTTCTTCCCTGTTAGGATATAAATCACGCAAACGCAATTTTTGAATCTTAACTTCTTGACTTTTTTCACATAGCATGCTGACTACTTCACCCAAACCAAATAACCCCATGGCAACAAGCACAAAATCGATTCCCTTGCTCAGATTAGCGCTTCCCATGGTAAATCGGTTGATACCGCTCAACGGATCCAGTCCTATCGTTCCAATCATGATACCTAATATCATCATGATACTTCCTTTGACTATGGAACCGGATAAAAGCACTAAAGCAATCAAACCCATTATTGCTATTGCAAGATATTCCGGCGGGCCAAACGATAAAGCTATTTTAGAAATGGGCGGAGCAAATAACGTCAGCAAAATCAGGCCAATCGTTCCAGCAATAAAGGAACCAATCGCTGAAATAGTAAGTGCGGCACCGGCTCTCCCTTTTTTGGCCATTTGATGGCCATCCAAGCATGTCATTAGAGAAGAGCTTTCACCCGGAACATTTACCAATATTGATGTCGTAGAACCGCCATACATGGCTCCATAATATATTCCAGCCAACATGATCAGCGCTGCAGTGGGGTCCATCCCGAAACTTATCGGCAGTAACAATGCCATAGCGCCTCCCGACCCCAATCCCGGGAGGACACCGGTCAGCGTCCCGACAATTACCCCAATGATGCAGGCAATAATATTTGTAGCCGTCAAGCATGATTTGAACCCTTCAAACAGCAATGTCATGATATCCATTTCATTACACCTCTTCTGAAATAGCAACTATGGTAATTGTACCTGCAATACTACTGCAAATAAATAATAACTGCCCAATGATAAAATAATCGAAAAAAGCAGCGGCTTTAGCCATGATTTGGCACCAAATAGTTTCGTAAGGAAAACCAAAAGGGCAAAGGTGGTAAATATATATCCAATCGGTTTTAGCAAAAATAAGTATAAGACGATTCCGAAAAAGAAAATCGCAATTTTTTTCCAGTCTATATCGGGTGATGATCCATCAATGCTCCTCAAATATAATGTGAGCATCTCAACCAAAGATAATATCGCCAGCAACGTCCCTGATACAATTGGCAAAAATCCTACTCCAGGCCTTTTCATTGTACCCAATACCAAATCCTTAGCTTCATAAAGATAAATGATACTTATAAGAAAAATACAGACGGAAAAGATGAAACTCACATTAACACACTGCTTTTTCACGATAAACATTTCCTCCCTTTGCCGTTTTGTCAATCAGATTCTTATGAGTACCGGTTTCACTTCACAAATATCATATGTGTTCTTATTAACCACGGCATTTTCTGTAATTTTTAACGAGGCTTTTTCCGATAGTGCAATTGTACCGTGCCAAATTCCTTTCTTGATACAAACAGGTCTATCAAGCAAAAAAGCCTCAATACTGTCTGGTTTCTCAGCACTTGCCACAAGCAATATAGCACTCCCACTGATCAACTCAAATACTTCTAAGGAATCAGGATGACAATGAAGTTGCTTTGTTGTGCGGTTAGTTATTTCCAAAATAGCAATTCGCCAACCAGACGCATTTTCTTTAAGTTTTATATCAAACGATACTTCATTTGTATTATTCGTTGGAATAACCATTCCATAAGGCGCAAATTGATCCGCCTTCAAAACCTTTATATTCATAATATAGTTAGATACATCTCCCCCCTGAATTTATTT
>JBLNDC010000108.1:0-5475 GCA_050261255.1 Bacteroidota bacterium | reverse complement strand
TCGGTCTATTACTGACCTTAACTCTGGCAGTTTCGGCCGATAATGGGTTCCGGGCCAGTCTCGGGTACGAAGATCTCAATAATGAACTTACATTGTCGGCTAACGGTGTGACATTTGAAGTGAATTCCCCTTGCCCGATGTTTTTTGTAGAAGCGGGATACGACTTTAGCGCCGGCTTTGCGATTGACGCCAAATATAGTAAATGTGTGGAAGATCAAACTTTAGTCGCCCTGGAGTCTTCAATCCTCGGAGCAGAAATCGCAACCGACAGCGATACTGATCTTTTTAGTATCGAAGCGTCTTATAAAAAACAGTTGGGTGTGGTTCAACTCAAGGGAATTGCCGGCCACTTGGAGAGCGACTTTGAGCGCGTTTTATCGGGAAGGATTTTCGAATCTTCCGGAGCTATTGAGCTGGAGCAGAGCGTTTCCGGAGCATATTTGGGAGGCGAGATCAGCTATCTCCCGAGTGACCGCTTTCAAGTCGGGGCGGCTTACCGCTGGATGATCGATCCTGATATTGATTTGAAAGTCGCCGGTTGTTCACTAGACGTAAGTGATCCGGAATCTTCTCAATTAGAAGTGTTCGCGCAAACCGCCTTAACTGAAAAACTCAGCTTAAAGGCAAGTTACTCAATTTCTTGGGTTGAGTATGATCTTTCCGAGCTTAATGTCGAAAATAAAACAGACGGATTAACCCTCAAATTACAATACCAATTCTAAACGCCGCAAGGCGTTTTTTTATAATCCCTGTTATCATTTACTTAAACTGCTTCGGAAACTCCTTACCGAATAACTTAGAATTAAAAACCCAAAAAAGGCTAAAGCCGATATTTGCGGAAAAAGAAAGGTAAATCCGGCGCCTTTTAAATAGATCCCTCTGATGATCTCCAGAAAATACCGGGTCGGGATCAGATAGGTCAGGGTTTGCAATATTTTAGGCATATTTGCAATTGGGAAGATAAAACCGGATAAGAGGATATTGGGGATAAGAAAGAAGAGCGCGCTAAGCATCGCTTGCTGCTGAGTTTGGGAGATAGTCGAAATCAAAAGACCGATTCCGAGTGATGCCATCACAAATAAAAACGAACTTGCCAATAATAAAAAGATATTTCCTTTGGGCAGAACCCCAAACCAAAGACTACCCATGAGCATCATCAACATCAAATCGAATAACCCAATCGCCGGAAAAGGTATTAATTTCCCCAAAATTAATTCCCACGGTTTAATTGGGGTCACCATCAACTGCTCGTTGGTGCCCAATTCTTTCTCCTTAACTACCGATAAAGCAGTCAATAAAGTAGTGATAATTAATAACACTAAAGCGGTGATTCCCGGTATCATATAGTTGATGGCGCGTAATTCGGGATTATAATAGACCCGGTATTTTAGATTTAATGGCGTTTTGTTGGCTCTTAATTGGCCTATTATTAGAAGGCGTTGGTAACTAATTTGTTCCGCATAACTATTGATAATGTTTATAAAGTAGTTTCGAGCGATTGAAGCGGTATTTGAGTCGGTGCCATCGATTATTACTTGCAAACTTGGCTGTTTTTCGGCTAAAAGCTCCCGACTAAACCCTCTGGGAATGACCAGAGCGATTTTGATTGCCCCGCTGTTTAATTTCTCCTCCAAAGCGCGGTAATTATCGATCAATCCTTGATAATCAAAAAAGCCGGATTTTTGAATCTTTGTCACCAATTGCCGGCTTTGGCTTGATCGGTCCTGGTCGAATACGGCGAATTTGATGTTTTTCACATCATTTGCGACAACATAACCAAAAAGCAATAATTGAATAACCGGTATTAAAAAGATCAAAGCCAGAGACTTATGATCTCTGAACAATTGCAATACTTCTTTCTTAGCGATTGCCATAATTCTTGGATTCATTTTTAATCCAACCTTTTCCTAAACCTGACGGCGGCAATTGTTGTGAAAAATCCGGCAAATATTACTAACGAAAGTAATTGGGGCCATAATATTTGAAGCCCGATTCCTTTCAAGAATATTCCCCGTAAAGCAATGAGAAAATATTTCGCCGGTATCAGGTTACTGATTAACTGAAGGCAAAACGGCATCGTTTCGATGGGAAATACAAATCCCGAAAGTAATATCGCAGGCAACAATGTGGCAGTCATCGTCATTAACATGGCTTGTTGCTGAGTTTTGGCGATGGTCGAAAAGGTAAGACCCATAGCCAGGGCAGCAATTAGAAAGATGATAATGAACAAAAATAAGATCAGTAAGTTGCCTTTTAACGGTACCCCAAACCCAAAAATTCCGGCGGGAATAATTAATAACACTCCGCCAAAGGAGGCGATGGCATAAGGAATGATTTTCCCCAGGATTAAGATAAATGGATGAATTGGGCTGGCTACCAGCTGTTCGAAGGTATTCCGCTCTTTCTCGCCGGTAATCGCCATTCCGGTCAAGAGGGAAACCATCATCATCAACAAGACGGAGATTAAGCCGGGTACGATAAAATGAGCGCTGATCAATTCCGGATTATACCAAACTTGTTCTTGGACGGTAAAAGGGACCATCCTTTTGGCCAATTTAAGTTGGCCGTTTTCATTCAACCATTTCAAAGCGATCCTTGACGAATAGAAGCGGACAAATCCTGAGAAATATCCCAAAGTAATGGTAGCGGTATTCGAATCGGCGCCATCGATCCCTAAAAAAATTTCACTACTCTCCCCCGCTGCCAATTTTCGGCCAAACCCGGATGGTATCCAGACAAATGCCCGGGCCTTCCCGGTATCCAATATTTTAAATAAATCGGTTTCTTGATCGCAATACCCTATTAAATCAAAGTACTCCGAGGAACTGAAACCCTTGACAAACTCCCGACTGTGCCGGGATGAATCCTGATCGAAAACCACCACCCCGATGTGGCGGATATCAAAATTCACTGCATACCCATAGAGAACTAACATGACCACCGGGGCGAAAAGGATTATTCCTAAAGTTCGCGGGTCGCGCCGAATTTGAAAAAATTCCTTTTTAATCAAAGCCCATAATTGCCGCATAATCTCATCCCGCCGCCTTCCGGGCATAGTATACAAAAGCTTCTTCCAATGACTTGGTTCCGGTATCCCTTTTCAAATCAGTCGGGGTTCCCAACCTAACCAATCTTCCTCCGGCGATAAATGCGATCCGATTGCAATATTCCGCTTCATCCATAAAGTGAGTGGTGACAAAGATCGTAATTCCTTGGTCGGAAAGAGATCGAATCAGTTCCCAAAACCGGCGGCGGGAGATGGGATCCACTCCCGAAGTGGGCTCATCCAAAAAGAGAACCGGCGGCTGGTGTACTATAGCGCAGCCCAATGCCAACCGTTGCTTCCATCCCAGAGAGAGATCGGCAGCGAAGGTCTGTTCCTTACCTTGGAGAGCAATCACGGCCAAAATCCGCTCCTTGGCATCACTTACCTCTTTCTTTTTCAATCCATAAATTCGAGCGTAAAACTGAATGTTTTCCAACACCGTTAAATCTCCATAAAGGGAGAACTTTTGGGACATGTATCCGATATTGCGTTTAACCTGTTCCGACTCTTTAGCGACATCAAATCCGGCCACCAAAGCCCGTCCCGAAGTCGGCGCCAGGATACCGCAGAGCATGCGGATGGTAGTGGATTTGCCGGCGCCGTTAGGTCCTAAAAAGCCGAAAATTTCACCCGGGGTGACTTCGAAAGAGATCTGGTCAACCGCTACGAACTTGCCAAATTTTTTAGTGAGCTGTTCTACTTGGACTGCGGTCATGATTCAACCTCCGTCAATAATTGGAAAAATACATCTCCCAGAGACGGTTCAATAAGCTTGACCGTTACCGTAAACCCGTTTTCCCCCAAAACCGTCTTCAACCACATCCGACCCTGTTCCGAATCGAAGGCCATTTCGGATTTGAGTTGAACATGCAAGCAGTCGCCATAAAGCTGAACATCTTTAACGCTGTTAAGTAGTAAATCATGTATTTCAATCAACCGCTCTCCGGTAACTTCGTAGATTTTACCTTCTAAAGCCTTCTTTAGTTCGGCCGGTGTACCGCTTCGTAAGATTTTTCCCAAGTTCATCATGGCTACCCGATCGCATTTAGCTGCCTCATCCATATAGGCTGTACTGATGATTACGGTTGTGCCTTGCTCCGGTAATGGCGTCAACATCTCCCAAAACTCTTGACGGGAAACCGGATCAACCCCGGTGGTCGGCTCATCAAGGATTAAGATCCGGGGAGTATGGATCAGTGTGCAACAAAGAGCCAGTTTTTGTTTCATTCCTCCGGAAAGGTTTCCGGCCAGTCGATCTTGAAACTGAGTCAAACCGGCGAACCTGAGGAGTTCTTGTTTACGCCGCGTTAATCCGCGCAAAGGGGTGTTAAAGAGGTCCGCGAAAAAATCCAGATTTTCTTTGACGGTTAAATCCGTATAAAGCGCGAATTTCTGAGCCATATAGCCCAATTCTTGTTTTAGTCTCTCAGGATAATTCAGGACATCGATGCCTAAAACCGATACTTTTCCGGCGGTAGCAGTCAAAATCCCGCATAAGATTTGAAGGAGGCTGGTCTTCCCGGCGCCGTCCGGCCCCAGAAACCCAAAGATTTGTTCGCCGGCGACAGTGATTGAAATATCGTCTATCGCCGTTACCTGCTGATATTTTTTGACCAAATTTTGCAGTACTACCGCTTCCATAAAAAACTCCTATTTAAATAAGTTAAAAGTCGACGGTTGAAAGTCAAAGGTCTAAAATGAAAGGCCGGAGGTTGAAAGAAATTTGAATTTGAATTCGACATTCATAAACTTTTGCGTTTAATCAATAAATAATAGAGTTTTTGGACTTTAGAATTTAAACTTTAAACTTTAGACTTAGACTTCAGCTTTATTCGAACCTCAGCCGGAATTCCCGCTTTTAACTTTCCAGAGCTATTCTCCAATTCCACTTTAACTTCATATACCTGTTTAACCCGTTCCTCTTTACTTAAATAGTCTTTAGGAGTGAACTCCGCTTCTTGGGCGATATAAGAAATCCTGCCTTCGAAATTTAAATCTGGAAAAGCGTCCAAATTTATGATGGCTGGTTGGTTCAAGCTAACTTGTTCCGCCTCGGTTAAGGGCAGGTAAATCTTAACCCACGGTTTGGCATGATCCAAAATTGCATAAAGGGCGGCGCCCGGTGTCACCACTTCTCCCGGTTCAACCAATTTAGCGGAGATTATTCCATTGGCAGGAGACATAAGCCGCGTATCGGACAGTTGAACCTCGAGCAGTTTTAAATTAGCCTCCGCCTGTTTCACCTGGGCGTCGTAAACTTCCCAGCCGGTAACCGCCCTATCATATTCGGCCTTAGAAATTAATTCGTCTTGGCGCAACTTCCGTAATCGGTTCAGATCACGTTCGGCAGCGTTCCGGTTGGCTTGGGAGGCTTGGAGTCCGGAACGGGCCGCCTGGATCTGGGCGTCTAATTGATCATGCTCCATTTC
>JBLNDC010000107.1:0-5850 GCA_050261255.1 Bacteroidota bacterium | reverse complement strand
TAATATCGCCTCCTTTTTAGGAATAAACGAACTCTACGGCGACCTTGACGAGCTCCTTAAAGAACTGGACGCCATCTCCATGACTACCGTTGAAGATATCAATAATGTCGCCCGGAAATATCTCAATCTAAAAGGTTATGTGTTCGCCTCGATTCAACCGGAGGAGGGTATAAAATAATGTTAACCAAACTAAGTAAAAATCGAAGGTCCTTAGGGTTAAAACCATTATTAATCATGCTCATGACTTTAACGGTTGCGGCAGCAGGTTTGACTAAAGAATCGGCTTTAGCTGGTTCCGACCGGCCGACGCCCGGAAATTATAGCGCTACAGTGATTAAAAAAGTTTTCGCTAACGGCTTGACGCTGTTAATAAAGCCCAATCCAGCCAATGAGGTAGTGGCCGTTAATCTGATGCTCAAAATGGGATTGAATTACGAACCTCTTGATAAATTAGGTATCTCTTCCCTACTGCAGCGGGTGCTAACTAAAGGAACCGCTACCATGAGTGCCGCCGCAATTGCTGAAAAGACCGAGGCCACCGGTTCGTCCATTGGGGCCGGAATCGGCGCCGGATCTGGTAACGTAACCCTCCGGACAACCGTATCCGGTTTGGAGAGTAGCCTCCCCATCTTTTTAGATCTGGTCCAAAACCCATCCTTTCCTGAGGAAGAAGTTGCAAAGGAGAAGATGATCCGGATTCAACAATTGGCTGCGTTAGATGACCAACCCACCAATATTGTATTCAATAATTATTTTACGCTGCTCTATGGCGACCATCCCCAAGGAGCCCTGCCTGAGAAAATTGTCGAAACCACGGCCGGCTTAACCCGAGAAGATCTAGTATCTTGGCACCGTAGGACCTATGTTCCGGAGAACATGGTCGTCAGTGTAGTCGGAAAGGTTGAACCGGAAACGATCATCGCTTCCTTCGCTCAAACCTTAGGTAAACTTCCTAAAGGATCCGAACCACTTAAACTCTGGGACCAAGTTCCGGCTAAGGATCGCAATCTAATCTCTGTAAAAGAAAAAAATATTGAAGGCCTTTTCTTGGTGTTGGGCTATCCGGCCCCCGATCACCGGAGCGAAGATGCGCCGATCATGGATGTACTGACGGAAATATTGGGGGGCGGGATGGGTTCCCGGCTCTTCAGAGAGCTCCGCGACAAACAAGGGTTAGCTTATAGCGTTAACTCCGGTTACTGGAAAACGGAAGTCGGTTCTTCAATTTACGTCTTTATGGCAACCGCCCCGGAAAATTATCGCGCTGCCCGGGACGGAATCATCGCCGAATTCGACAGGTTAATCAATGAGCCCGTCTCAATCTCCGAATTGGAAACAGCTAAACGCTCCGTTAAAGGCCAATACCTAATGAATCACGAAACCAACGCCGCCCAAGGAACTTTCTTGGCTAGATATGAATCTTCCGGTTTTGGATATGGTTATGACGACATTTATCCGAGGTTGATCGAAAAAGTGACACCAGCCGATCTCCAACGGGTGGCGGATCAATACTTTAAAAATTATTGTCTTAGTGTATTGACTCCTGTAGCGCTAAAGGAATGAGGAACAATGAATCTAGCTTTAACCATAAACCAGGTAACCACATTGTTTTTTTTAATAGTGGTCGGTTACATCATTAGAAAACTTGGCATTCTCAGCCGCGAACTGAATAAGGGATTATCCGATCTGCTACTCTATGTGACCCTGCCCTTTTCAATTATTACTTCGTTTAATTTTCCATTCACCCAGACTTTTTTGGCCAATGGGGTAATTGTCTTATTAATATCAATCGCGATTCATCTATTCGCGATTTTAATCAGTAAATTACTCTATTTTAAATACTCGCTCGCAACTAACCGAGTGTTACGGGCGGCTACTGTCTTTTCCAATTGCGGTTTTATGGGTTTCCCGATTCTGGAAGCAGTTTACGGCGCTCAAGGCGTTTTTTACGGTTCATTCTATGTTTTGACTTTTCAAATGTTTATCTGGACAGCTGGAGTTGTAATATTTACGGGTAAAGAGGATCCTACAACTTGGAGACAAATATTAAATCCGGCAGTAATCGCGGTTATCACCGGATTCACTTTATTTGTTTTTTCGATAAAACTGCCTGAGCCCCTTTTTAATACCTTAGCAATGGTCGGTTCGATGACTACTCCCATCTCCATGCTAATAATCGGTTCTTTATTGGTTGAAATCGAGTTCTCCCAAATATTCTCGGGGTTTTCCATTTTTTACGTGACTCTGGTTCGTTTAGTCATCCTACCCCTGCTTGCGGTGGCCTGTCTAATATTGTTAGGTGTCAAAGGAATAACTCTCGGTGTGCCGGTCCTGGCCACGGCGATGCCGGCTGCAGCTCTGATTGTGGTCTTTGCGGAAAAACACGGCGCCGATGCCATATTAGCCTCACGCGCCGTGTTTCTATCCACCATCTTGTCGATCATTACCATTCCGGCGATGATCGCCTTAATCCAGTTTCTTGATTAAATTATTCAGACTTCCTTAACAACTTTCAACTCTGTTGGATGGCCGTTGATGTCCCACTTTTCAAAGGAAGCGTCCGTTTCTTGTTTCCGCTCGATCGTTACGGCTAAAACTTCAGATTTGATATAATCACTGAAATTTTCCACGGCAGCGGATACTTCGCCGTCGGCTAAATACTCCAAACGGATCCGGTCGGTTAAGTCAAACCCAGCATTTTTCCTCATATTCTGGACCTTGGAGACAATCTCCCGGGCCAAACCTTCCTCAATCAACTGCTTAGTCATTCTAATATCCAAAATCACGTAACGGCCATGATCCATTTCCACCGCAAAACCTTCTTTATCTTCCACCCGGACTTCAAGATCGTCACCGGTTAAAGTTACTGTAGTACCATTTATTTCTAAGGTGATAAATCCTTTTTCCCGTAAAGTTTTCACCAGTGAAGCGGTGTCTCCTTGACTCAAAGCAGCGCCTATCCCTTGTAACAGCTTTCCGTATTTAGGACCGAGCACCGGGAAATTTGGTTTCACGGTGTAAGAAACGTATTCATCCGGATTATCGATATATTCCAGTTGCTTGATGTTTAGTTCCTCTTTTACCAGTTCAGCCATGGGGTCTAATACCGTTTGGCAATTCCGGGCCACCTTAATGGCTGCCAACGGTTGTCTCACCTTAATCTGGACTTTATTCCGGGCCGCCCGGCCTAAGGACACCAGATCAATTACCAATCCCATGTGTTCTTCGAGAACGGCGTCGATCAATTTTCGATTGGTCTCAGGATAGAGCTCCAAATGAACCGATTCTTTAGCGTCATTCATCCCCTGGCTTAAGTTTCGATAAATCTCATCCGCCAAAAAGGGCGCAAAGGGCGCGATTAGTTTAGCGGTGGTAATTAATACCTCCCATAAAGTCCGGTAGACAGACTTCTTGCTATTATTCATTTCCGACGCCCAAAAACGGTCCCGGCAACGGCGGACGTACCAATTGGAGACGTCATCAATAACAAAAGCTTGAATCGTCCTGACCACCCGGGTCAGATCATACACCGCCATATCCTCCCGAACCTGGGCGATGATCGTATTCAAACGCGAGAGCACCCAACGGTCAATCTCTTCCCGCTCCGGGACCGGCACTTCATAAACGGCCGGTTCGGCATGGTCGATATTGGCGTAAAGCGTAAAGAAGGAGTAGACGTTTTGTATGGTCCCGAAGAACTTGGCGAATACTTCTTTTAAACCGTCTTCATCGAAACGCGTCGGGGTCCACGGCGGCGAAACCGCCATCAAATACCAACGGGTGGCGTCTGCGCCGTATCTTTCAATCAGTTTCCAAGGGTCAACCGCATTCCCGCGGGACTTGGACATCTTTTGCCCGTTTTTATCTAAAAGCAGATCGTTGACCAACACGTTTTTAAAGGTAGGTTTATCAAACAAGAAAGTCCCGATAGCTAATAATGAATAAAACCAACCCCGGGTTTGATCGATCCCTTCACAGATGAAATCAGCCGGAAAAAGCCGGTCAAAATCATCCTGGTGCTCAAAAGGATAATGCCACTGGGCATAAGGCATGGAACCGGAATCAAACCAGCAATCGATTACTTCCGAAGTCCGGGACATTCGCCCGCCGCAATCACAGGCTAGGTGGACCTCGTCAATGTAAGGCCGGTGCAGTTCAATAGTGGCCGGATCGATTTTTTCGATGGCTCGTTCGGCCAATTCTTGCCTGGAACCGACCGAAGTCAATCTGCCGCATGATTCACAACGCCAAATATTTAAGGGGGTTCCCCAGTAACGGTCACGTGAAAGGGACCAGTCGATCAGATTCTCCAGCCAGTTGCCGAAACGGCCTTTGCCTACGTGTTCGGGGAACCAATTAATCTTCTTGTTATTGGCGATCAAACGATCTTTATATTTAGTGGTCGCGATATACCATGACTTACGGGCGTAGTATAGCAATGGCGTATCACACCGCCAGCAATATGGATAGGAATGGGTCATCCTTTCTTTGCTAAACAATTTGCCTTCCGCTTTTAAATACCGAGTAATATCGAGATCTGACTCCCGGACGAACCTGCCGGCCCAGGGAGTTACTTCCTTGGTAAACTTGCCTTCTTTATCAACCGGTTGAACCACTGGAAGGTCGTATTTCATGCCCAATTGGTAGTCGTCTTCGCCGAAGGCGGGCGCGATATGGACGATTCCGGTGCCGTCCTCGGTGGAAACAAAGTCGGCTCCGTAAACTTTAAAGGCGTTTTGGTTCTCAACTTTGACCAAAGGCAATAGTTGTTCATACTCCATACCCACCAAAGATTCACCTTTAAATTCCTCGATAATCTCAGCGTCTTTGCCCAGTACGATTTCAACTCTGTCCCGTACCAAAATATAGACTGCCGGATCATCCGGCCGCCGCGCCCGAACATAGGTAAATACCGGATTAATAGCTAAAGCCACATTGGACGGAAGGGTCCAGGGCGTGGTGGTCCAGACGAGGAAATATTCGCCATCCTTTCCTATAACCTTCATCCGGATATAGACCGAATCAATGGTTTCATCTTTATATCCCAATGACACCTCATGAGAGGCTAATGGTGTCCCGCAACGGGAACAATAGGGCATGATCTTATGGCCTTCATAGATCAACCCTTCATCGAAGTACCGTTTTAAAATCCACCAGACCGATTCAATATAGTTATTGTCCAGGGTGATATATGGATGATCCATATCCAGCCAATAACCGATCCGCTCCGTCATCCGCCGCCATTCTTTCTCATAGGTGAAGACGGACTCCCGGCACTTTTTATTAAACGGTTCGATCCCATACTCTTCAATCCCCTGTTTGGAGGAGAGTCCCAACTGTTTTTCAACTTCAATCTCAACCGGCAGGCCGTGGGTATCCCAACCGGCTTTCCGATTGACTTGAAACCCGAGCATGGTATGATACCGGCATACCGTGTCTTTTAAAGTACGGGCCAATACATGATGAATCCCGGGTTTGCCGTTGGCCGTAGGCGGCCCTTCATAAAAAACGAACCGCGGCGCTCCTTCACGTTCAGAAACGCTCCGCTCCGGAATCTTCTTGTCCTGCCAATGCTTTAAAGTAGCTTCTTCCCTTGCATTGACGGGAGTCTTAGTGTCAACCTCCCAAAAATTACCCATCCCAAATGCTCCTTTCAATAAACATACATATTTGCCTGAATAATTCAATCGGTGATGTGTCAAGTTTGGGTTCAGTTGTTTAAAGAACCCTTTTCACACTTCACCCTTTACACTTCAAACTTTAATAAAAAAACCCGCCCCCTCAAAAGGGACGGATTATAATCCGCGGTACCACCCGGTTTAAAAGCAAAACTCGCTTTTCACTCTCGCT
>JBLNDC010000106.1:0-3878 GCA_050261255.1 Bacteroidota bacterium | reverse complement strand
ACAGCTATATTTAACCTTTTCCCATCTGGTTTTAGGGTTAGTAATGGCCAACTTACCACGGAGAGTCGGCCTGACTCTACGGACCGCACCCACAAATAATCTGCTAAATAAGGTAAAGTCGCCTTCCACCTTGCCAATATCATGCAACAAAGCAGCCTTAACCAACGCTTTGATCTTAACCCCTCGCAAATATGCAGCTTGGGTAAGAATTGTCTGAGCAACCGCCAGAGAATGGTGCTGGTCAATCTTGCTCATTTGGAAAAAGAGAAATTTACCGGCGTCGTCAAGATAATCGTCGATTAGTTTTTGTTCTTCCTTATTAATCTTAGGAAACCATCCGATAAAGATTCGTTTTAATACCCCAACCAAAAAGCACCTCTCAAAGAATAAATTTGATCATTCTCGGACTTATGACACTTTAGGTTTCTATTAAAGATAACCTATTTTAATTCGCCGTTTTGAAGATGATTTCCTTCCCTAAAAGTTCAAAAGGGGGAAACATTCAGGAACGGTTACCGGAAACGGCTGAAAGTTTTTGAAGCCGTGCCGGTATACGATCTAACGAGATTAGATCTTGATAAGTTTCACGAGCGACAATTAAATCTGCTTGTCCATTGAGGACTGAAACCATGGCCGGCCTTGGTAATCGGTTATAATTGCTGGCCATCGAATAATTGTAGGCGCCGGTCGAAAAGACGGCCAAAATATCACCAGACTGCGGCTGGGCAAGATGAATGTCCCAGATCAACATATCCCCTGATTCACAACATTTACCTGTTACGGTAACTAATTTTTCCGGTTTGAGATCGGCTTTGTTGGCAATTAACCCTTCATACTCAGCTTGATATAAAGCGACTCTCGGATTATCGGCCATTCCGCCGTTGACTGCCAAATAACACCTGATTCCGGGAAGTTCTTTAATGCTGCCGACGGTATATAAAGTGGTCCCCGCCTCTCCTACTAAGGAACGGCCCGGCTCCAACACTAATTTAGGAAGCGGATAATTTCGGCTTTGGGATTCTTCCTTGACCGCGCTGCCGATAAGATTTACACAAGACTCAACAGAAGCCGGCTCGTCTCCTGCATGATAGACAATTCCAAGTCCGCCGCCCATATCTAAAATCTTGGCTTCAAATCCGGTCGAACGCCGCAGGTCATCTAAAAAGTCGAACATTACTTTAACAGCCAACTTATAGGGTTCAATATCAAAGATCTGCGAACCAATATGACAGTGGACTCCTTTAACTTCAATTCCAGGTAGAGTCAACGCATGACTAATAACTTGGCGGGCTACCCCATCTCGAATTCCCAGTCCAAACTTGGAGTCCTGTTGACCGGTTTGAGTATAGGAATGAGTATGGGCTTCGACCCCCGGCGTTAATCGGAATAGAACCGAGGCTCTTTTCCCTTTTTGAAGGGCTAAAGCATTCAAATTTTCAAGTTCATAGAGGTTGTCCACAACAAAAATTCCCACACCGTATTCCAACGCCATTCGTAGTTCTTCGAGAGATTTATTGTTGCCATGAAAGAAGATTTTTCCCATTGGAAAACCCGCTTTCAAAGCGGTGTAAAGTTCGCCGCCGGAAACCACATCCAAGCCAAGTCCTTCCTCATCGATAATCCGGCAAATAGCCATGGTCATCAAAGCTTTACCGGCATAGATCACCATCGAGTCAGGATAAATTGCGGCCAATTTTTCCCGATAATCGCAGCATTGAGAACGAACCAACGCTTCATCTAATACATATAAAGGAGTGCCATAATCACGAGCCAAATTAACCGCATCGCAGCCCCCAATCTCTAAATGTCCGGCTGCATTTACTTTCATATTTCTACGTAACTTCATGCCAAATGCCTCCTCCAGCTCCGGTATGCTTATATAAAAAACGTTCCGGAAGAAGGGAGACCCTTTGTTCCGGAATCAATCCAATTTCGTTTCATTTTAACATTTTTTTCTGAAAAACGTCAAGTCGTACAATGAATTTCATTGCATTTACCGGAAACAACTGCAACCTAGAAATTCTCTAATAATCGAGTTCAACGGTACTTCGCAGTCGGCAAGGGGTTTAAAATAACTTAGAAACTTCAAGAGCCGCTTAGCTTCGGTATATTCGGGATAGTCAGGGGTTATCCCGGTGAGTAAAGGCTCAGCATAAGATTTTAACACGGCCAGTTCATAGATTAATGCTGAATTGAACATTACATCCGCCTCCTCCTGAAACGGAAAAATATGTTGTTCTTCTCCCCTGCGGACCATCGGCCATAAGCCAATGGTAGTAACGGCGTCGTGCCCCCGAAATTGATGATCCCGGACGATTCTTCTGATGATCCGGTTGTCGGTTGTCGGAATCCGGTTATGATCGTCGATGTTTAATTGGGTTAAAGCGCTAATATAAATCTTAAATTTATGGTCTTTGGGTATTTCTGAAGTTAAGCGGTCATTCAACCCATGGATACCCTCGATAATAATCGGCTGCGCATCGGTGATCTGAAGCGCTTCATCTCTAAATTGGCGCTGTCCTTTTTGAAAATTATAGCGCGGCAGTTTGACAGGAAGGCCTTGGATTAAACTGGAAATTTGTTCGTTAAAGAGCTGGAGGTCAATGGCTTCAAGACATTCGAAGTCAGGTAAGCCATCGGGGCCGATCGGAGTTTGATCGCGGTTGACAAAATAGTCATCGATGGAAATTGAGATCGGCTTTAAACCGTTCACTCGCAATTGAACCGCCAGGCGTTGCGCAAAGGTAGTTTTCCCAGAAGACGATGGACCGGCGATTAAGATCAACCGGATCTGATCCCGATCGGCGCTGATCTGGTCCGCGATTTGAGCGATCTTCTTCTCATGCAGAGCCTCGGCGATCCTGATCAAATCTCCGCCCTTGCCCTCGACAACTTGTTGATTGAGGGCGCCAACATCGCCCACTTCCAAAATTTGACCCCATTTTTCGAACTCATAATAAATTCGAAACAATTTTCGTTGTTCTTCAAATTTAGGAATGGTTGAAGGGCTTTGAACATTTGGAAATCTTAAAATGAAACCGGGAAGATAGTATTTTAGCTCAAATTGTTTTAAATAACCGGTTGAAGGCGTCATATAGCCATAAAGATAATCGGTATAATTACCGCAATGATATACGTGGAGTTCAGGCTTATCTCTAAATTTTAAAAGGCGGACTTTATCATACCGCTGGTCCTTTTCAAATAGACGGGTAGCTTGATCCAAAGGTATTGTTTCCTTGGTTATGGGTTCATCGGCATCGATAATTATTCGCATTCGTTCCGCTATTAAACGGATCTCGCGCTCGGTCAAGGGTTGATCATTAGGGCAATCAATCTCACCGTAGATTCCCTTACTTAGAGAATGTTCAATCCGGACCTTGCAACCGGGCAGAACTTCTTCAGCCGCCCTAAATAAGACCAAGGAAAGGCTTCGAGAATAAACCCGGACTCCGTCTTGATTGGATAAATCGATCAGCCTCAGATTGCCACCCTCCTGAGGGATATAGAGCAAATCATGAAATTGATTGTTGAGGATTGCCGCTACAATCGGCGAACTGAATCGGGGTTGAAAATCGTCGGCAATCTTTTTTAAGTTGGTCCCAACTTCATAAATGTTTACACTTCCGTCTGGTAAAGTGAATTCCAAATGTTTGGACATATTTTTTCCTCCGTATTATTAGGGTCAATACTTTATTATATTTCCCCCACGAGCTCCCTGTCTTTACGTTTTTTAAAGATAAATACTTAATACTCAACTTTCGCACCACCAAAATGCCTTGCGGTAAAGTAAGATCAAATTGTGAAAATATCAAATGGTTTAACGATTTTTAAATTTGATATCAATAAACTATTGACTTTACTGCACAAAAATCAGGGCG
>JBLNDC010000105.1:0-2742 GCA_050261255.1 Bacteroidota bacterium | reverse complement strand
CCACTGGAACCGACTTGCAAAATGCCATTAAACAAGGTGGACCGAGAATCATCTACGTCAACGACACCATTAATCTTTCTAACTCTAGTGGCTTGTCCAAGATTGACGTCAAAGATGTTAATAATATCTCGATCATTGGAGTTGGAACTAAAGGTGAATTAAACGGTATCGGCATCAAGGTAACCCGTGCCAGCAACATTATTATCCGCAACTTAAAAATCCACCACGTTCTTAGCGGAGACAAGGATTGTGTCAGCATTGAAGGTCCTGCAAATAATGTCTGGGTCGACCACTGCGAATTATATAACCAATTCGATGGTGTCGACAAAGATTATTATGATGCTTTATTGGACGCCAAAGCTGAAAGCGCCTATCTGACCTACTCCTGGAATAAACTGCATGACAGTTGGAAGGCAAGCTTATGCGGTTCTTCCGAAAGCGATACTTATGACCGCAGACTTACTTCCCACCACAATTCATTTGTAAACATTAATTCCCGTTTACCGCTATTCCGGGGTGGTCAAGGACATATCTACAATAATTATTATTCCAACATACCCACTAGCGCAGTCAACTCCCGTATTAACGCTAAATTGCGGGTTGAGAATAACGTCTTTGTAAACGTTAATAACCCGATTTGCTCCTTAGACAGTGATGTAATTGGTTACTGGGATGTAAGAGGCAATATCTTCACCAACTGTACCGGTAACGTACCCACAACATCGACGACTACTTACAACCCGCCGTATTCTTACACCTTGGATGCGGCCGGAACGGTACAAGCCAATGTAACTAACAATGCCGGAGTTGGAAAAATCTGATCCAAAAAGCACATCTCAGACTTGTTTTTGAAGTAATGCTTAAAGGGCTGCTCAAACGAGCAGCCCCATTTTATAATAGACTTCGCAAACAAGTAACTAAACCGAACAGAATTAAATACGATTAATCGTAATACGCGCGAACTAACGCTAATGAAATATTTAATCCATGGTAGACTTTGAAAGTATGTATTTATTAATTACGTTTAAGTCGTCAGTGATTTTAACGCACGAAATTAATGTGGCTACTATCTAAATCAAAATATATTATCCTATGTTGGCTAAATTATTATATAATTATTAATGAATCTATTTCTGATAACAATGACATAAATTCGATTTAACTGATTTTATTCATTAAAACACCGATACACATTCTCCTAAAATGAAACCTCTCTAAATTCCTATTTTCAAATATATTTGATTGTCATTCAAACCGTATCACTGAAGGAGGTTGATCGAAAGTGATTGAGGTTTCTAATCTTACCAAGATTTATCCAAATCAACGCGGAGTCAAAAATATCAACTTTAGTGTCGCCAAAGGTGAGTTGCTGGGCTTACTAGGCCCGAACGGCGCCGGCAAAACCACCATCATGCGAATTATTACCGGGTATCTTTACCCCACTCAAGGAACGGTAAAAGTCGGCGGATGCGATATCTTCGATGATCCGCTGGGGGTTAGAAGACAAGTTGGTTATTTGCCGGAAACTCCCCCTATCTACCCGGATATGTCCGTAATAGGGTACCTAAAGTTTGCCGCCCGCCTTAAGGGAGTTGAAAAAGGATCAATTAATATGGAAACCGATCGAGTGATTGGTTTGACCGGATTGGGATCAGTCAGGCAACAGTTAATCGGAAGCCTCTCCAAAGGTTTTAAACAGCGCGTCGGTTTAGCCCAGGCTCTTCTAAATTCCCCGCCGGTATTAATCCTTGATGAACCGACGGTCGGTCTTGACCCCAAACAAATCATTGAAATTCGAAACTTAATAAGCGATTTAGCCTATGAACATACTGTCGTATTAAGTTCTCACATCCTGCCCGAAGTCAATTTAATCTGTAATAAAGTGGTGATCATCGCCCAAGGCCAACTGGTGGCCATCGATACTCCGGCAGGACTCGCCCAACAGTTGAACAACGGCCAAAGACTGGAGATTGAAGCCAAAGGCCTTCAAGGTGATATTGAGAAAATATTGAAAAGCATCAATGAAATTAAGGAATGGTCCTTCCTGGAGACAGGTCATGAGACCAACTGCCGTTTTTTGATTCAAGGCCTAAGTAATGGCAATCTTCAAGAAAGATTATTTAAGGCCTTCGCCATGGCTGATATTCCCTTATTGGAACTTAAGACCTCTAATATCAGTTTGGAGGAGATCTTTTTACAGCTCACCACTGATGAAGATCAGCTAAATAAAGCGGTCGAATTCAAAAGCGAACCGGGAAAGGAAGGCGTCGTCAATGAATAAAATCGCCACTATTATCTTTCGTGAATTGTCCTCCTATTTTTTGTCCCCCATCGCTTACGTAATAATGGCTGTTTTTACCGCTCTCTACGGTGTGTTCTTTACTGGAGTTTTTGTAACATATGGCATAGCAAATTTGCAATTTAGCCTATCCAACGTTTTACTGGTATTTCTGTTTATGGCCCCGCTAATGACCATGCGTACCCTGGCTGAAGAGAGAAAGATGGGGATCGAAGAATTATATATGACCTCACCTATTACCACCACTGAACTTATTCTTGGCAAATACTTTGCCTTGGCATTATCTTATTTGGTAATGTTGAGTTTACTCCTGTTTCATTTCTTGATTGTCATTTTTTTTGCCAAACCCGATTTGGGACCAATCATATCCAGTATGACCGGATTGTTTTTAGCCGGATTAACCTTTTTAGCGATTGGGTTATTTACTTCCTCTCTTTCTGACA
>JBLNDC010000104.1:0-3226 GCA_050261255.1 Bacteroidota bacterium | reverse complement strand
TTTGCCAATTCCGCGGGAGCTTTTATCGGGCCGTCCATCGGCGGGTATATGCAAGACGTTTTAGGCGTTAATAAAGGCTTTCTGGGAGCCGCGGCTTTATCACTGATCAGTATGATGGTCGCTGGATTATTGCCTATGCTCAAAGGAGAAAAAGCCTTGGTCCGAACGACTATCGGAGACATTATTAAACAACCGGTGGTCATAAGTAATTTACTGCTCTCCGGAGCTGTCTTTTTCGCTTCAGATATAATCAATACCTATCTGCCTTTATACGGCGCTGAAATTGGGTTGACAGTCACCGCAATCGGTTTTGTGCTTTCGGCTAACGGTATGGCTCAGATGCTTATCAGACCTTTTTTAGGGCATGTGTGCGCTTTGATGACGAAAAATAGAACTTTTCGGCTTTGCCTGCTTATGGGAGGTATCGGCACAGTTTGTCTGGGCTTGATGAAAAGCTTTTATCCGTTGATGCTGGTAGCGATCTTTATAGGTTTTACCTTAGGACTTGCAAATCCACTCACCTTAATCACTGTTTCCGACGTTTCCTTACCCGAAAACCGTAATCGGGTGTTGGCGTTGCGTCTGATGTCAAACTATGCCGGACAGACAATTAGCCCAATAACATTTGGCGCGTTGGCGAAGATTGCGGGTCTGGGCTCGGTATTTTGGGGTAGTGGCGGTGTGATGTTGGTCTGCTTCTATGCTGCTAATTTGATTAATAAAAAAACATAATCGTTTACATTATCGAAACAAATCGGCATTTGCTTAAAATGGCGGTCTTAGGCGCTAATTTATAAATATAACTAGTATTTCGGCTATTGGTAGTTGAAATAATCGCGTTTTCTATTAAGGACAGTCATGAATTTACCATAGAGAAAAAACGAAACATACTCGGGTAAATTTCACCTGAGAATGTCTGTTATAAAGAACACCGGCTTTTCAACCAATGGCTCAAATATCATCATTTAAAACAAATTGTAATAATAAAGGAGAATATAATATGTTATAATATGTTAGGTTTTGTTGATAAGTATTTTATTAATTACGGAGAGGATTGGCTTCAATCTTGAATAGTATTAAATTTGACTCCTCCAAATCCTTGTACGCGCAAATAAAGGATAGGATTAAGGAACAAATCTTAACCGGAAAGTTAAAAAAAGGGGACAAAATCCCTTCCGAAAGAGAACTGTGTTTAATGTTCGGGGTGAGTAGGATTACGGTCAGACAGGCAATCAATGAGGCGATCAACGAAGGATTGTTGTTTACCGTCCAAGGGAATGGTACCTTTGTAGCGGATTATGGTGATTATAAGATCGAACAGGGACTATCGCGGATTACCCCATTTAAGGAATCGATCGCCAGCGCCGGTTTGTCCGCTGGGACTAAATTGCTTAATTTTCAAATTCAACCGGTCGACTTTATTTTACAAAAAATATTAAATATTGACCTGGGGAAGATGGTCTTTAATATTAATCTCTTGGGTACGGCCAATGAGGAACCGGTTGTTTTCTATCAGTCATTTTATGATACCAAACTAGGCATGAAATTGTACCGCAAGGCCCAGGAGAAAGTGGAAAAAGGAATGGTCTTTTCAACGCTTGATCTCTATCAAGACACTGAATTAACGCCTTATTACGCTGACCAAACTTTTGAGGCGTTAAACGCGGATCAGTCACTGGCTGAAGTCCTCCAAATTCAAGCTGGGACTGCCCTATTTTTAATTACTTCAATTATTTATTCTCAAAAAAATGTACCACTCGAATATAAAAAAGCATATTACCGTAGTGATAAATATAAGTTTCACATTAAGAGAACATTATAGGCGACATTTATAGTTCTGTTTTCAAAGACCAGTTAACTCTCCGCTTGACGGGGAGTTTCTTTTTTTAGGCCATTACATGCTTAAAATAGCAGGAGATTGCCGGTAAGTGAGGAAGAATTATGAGATAATTTAAAAGAGGTACTGAACCTTAAGGAGTGGTTATTTTGACTTGGGTGGCTGATTTCCATATTCACTCCCATTTCTCGATGGCGACCAGCAAGGAGTCGAACCCGCAAAGCTTGGGACGTTGGGCGGGGTTAAAAGGGATTTCCTTATTAGGGACGGGGGACTTTACCCATCCCGGCTGGCGCCGGGAGTTGAGTGAATCCTTGATCCCGGCGGAGCCGGGTTTTTATAAGTTGAAAGAAACTCCGGCATTAGAGATTCCGAACCAACCGGAGGTCAGGTTCGTGGTCAGCGGCGAGTTAAGCACTATTTACAAGAAGAACGGGCGGGTCCGCAAGGTCCATCATCTAATCCTTCTTCCCTCTCTGGAAGCGGCCGGACGGATCAGCGGCCGACTGGAGGATTTGGGGATGAATGTCCGTTCCGATGGTAGGCCGATCCTGGGAATGGACAGCCATGACCTCTTTAGTCTGATTTTGGAGGAATGCCCGGAGGTTATCTACATACCGGCCCATATCTGGACGCCGCATTTTTCGGTATTTGGTTCTAACTCCGGATTTGATGATATCCAAGAATGTTATGAAGACTTAACCCAATATATTCATGTCTTGGAGACGGGACTGTCGTCGGATCCGCCCATGAATTGGCGCTGGTCGGCTCTGGACCGTTTTACCCTGGTCTCCAACTCAGATGCGCATAATCCTCAGAATTTAGCTAGAGAAGCCAATCTTTTCGAGACCGAGTTTTCCTATGACGGAGTCAAAAAAGCGTTGGAAAATAAGACCGATGGGTTTCTCGGGACTATTGAGTTTTTTCCCGAGGAAGGAAAGTATCACTATGACGGACACCGTAATTGTGAAGTCGCCTGGAAACCGGAGGAGACCATCGCCAAAGAAGGAGTTTGCCCAGTCTGCGGTCGTAAGGTCACTGTTGGTGTTTTGCACCGGGTGGCTGCCTTGGCTGATCGGCCCGGGGGTTATCGTCCGGAAGGAACCAAGCCATATCAAAGCCTGGTGCCACTCCCCGAAGTAATCGGTTCCGCATTTAATCTAGGCCGGAGTTCAAAGAAAGTAGACCAAACCTATTATCAGTTGTTACATAAATTCGGACCGGAGCTAGCTATCTTAAGAGAAATCGAGATTGACTCCATTGCGAGGGAGGCGGGGCCTTTAGTGGCCGAAGCGATCCGGAGGCTCCGTTCAGGAGAGGTTGAGGTCAAGCCGGGATATGACGGCGCCTATGGCGTGGTATCGCTGCTCCGTGAAGCTGATCGCCAAG
>JBLNDC010000103.1:0-4836 GCA_050261255.1 Bacteroidota bacterium | reverse complement strand
GGCATTCAGGAGAGAGTGAAAGCTTTGGGAGGTCGGTTTGAGGTCGAGTCCGGACCAAATCAAGGCTTTATCATTAAAATTTTAATACCCTGGACTCAAGGAAAATAGGCAAGAAATTCTTACCAATATTTCACTTCGGTATATCAATCTTCCGAAGCTGAAAAATATGGTTGAAAATTTGATGACCCATGACAATTGTCATGGGTCAGTTTATAGATGGTGATAAGCATATTTCCGATTTTCCACTATTTAAAATCAAATCCTTAATTGCGGATCCATGACATTAATCACGAATTGTAACCGATGTTTCACTGTAAATTCATGACGACTATCAGCAGCGGTGAATCTTAACTACCTGGTATAATTAACTTGTAAAAAAATTACCGGTTTTGCAAATAAAAATTTGATGTAGTATCGTGGGGAGTGGGGAGGTGATTCATAATCGGTTTTTTTAGGTTTATTTCTTATAGTTTTATTTGGTATTATTAAAAAATGTTTAGGAGGAGTAATTGAATGGCGAGAAGTCAAAGATTTATGTCGGGTTTATTATTGTTCGGACTTATTGCAGCAATGATTTGCAGCATTAGCGCCGTTAACGCCGCTAAGCAAATTACGTTGACAGTCTGGGATTTCAAGTATGCCGATCCTGGCATGCACCCGGTTGAGGTCAAAATTGACGAGATGTTTATGCAAAAATATCCCAATGTCAAGATTAAACATGTAGCGCAACCGATGGATCAATACTATAATTTATTACGTGCGGCCGCCCAAGCCAATGAAGGACCGGATGTTGCCTTGTTACATGGCGCAAGAGGCGACGTATATGAACTGGATAGCGTTCTGGTTAAATTGGACAAGTATATTAAACCATGGCGCAAAGAAATTCCTGAAGATAGTTGGAAAGTTGCTTGCCTGAAACGTGACTTTAAAAACGGTATTAAAATTATCCCCATGACCTCTCAAGGTTTCGGTTTTTATTACAATAAAGCTTATTTCAAAAAAGCCGGTCTTGATCCTAATACGCCTCCCAAGGATTGGAACTCCTTCTTAGCTGCTTGTGAAAAGTTAAAAGCGGCCGGAATTGTTCCAATTACCGGCGGAACCAAAGATTATACTGTTGACTTTATGTTCCGCGCATTAGCTGCTAATGTTTATGGGAAAGATGTTTACGGGTTACAGACCGGAAAACAAGGTTATGCCAACAATACCGCTTTCAAGAAAGCGGCAGAGATGATGGTGGAATTGAAGGAAAAAGGTTATTTTGACCCGAATGGCGCTTCGATTCCCTATTTTTTGGATGCCATCAATAATTTTGCCGCCGGCAAAGGCGCTATTTTCTGCGGTTTGCTCTCGGATATCGCCAATTGGAAACAATTCAGTGATGCTCTTGGCAAGGATAACGTTGGATATTTCCCAACGATCAATTTTCCCGAAGCTAAGAACAAGGATATGCAATCATTCCAACCTGTTGGTATCGGCTTTGGTGTCATGACTTGGTCTAAAAACCAAGCTATGGGGGCAAAATACGCTGAGTTTTATGCCCGGGGCGAAGGGGCCCAGACCTTTGTCGCAGGCACCGGCGCATTATCACCGAATACCACCTTAAATGCTGAAGCTTTGGGATATCCAGTTTTAAAAGATATTAGTGGTTATCTTAAAAAGGGTATTTCCGAAGATTTCCTAACCATGTATATTGGCGCGTTTGAAGATGAGTTTATCGCTGCCAACCAACAATTATTAATAACCGGGGAAATTAACGTCACTAAGTATGCTGAACAAATGGATAAAATCGCATCGCGACATCATTAAAATATCATTGCGACTCTTGGCCGCTTTCATTCCCAGACCGGGGATGAAAGCGGCACTTAAAACCAGCAACAATGTCTTTTTAACTAAGGAGTTTGATGGCTTTGAGAAAAACGGACCTGCAAACCCAAGATATACGGGAAGAGTATTTAAGGAATTTGAGAGTTATGAAAGTGAAAACAATGAACTTGCAAAACCAAGAAAAATGGGATGCGTACTTGTTAATCACACCGCTTTTAATCCTTACATTCGCGTTCACTCTCTTCCCAGTGGTTTCCAACTTTTACTATAGTTTTACCGACTGGAAAGGTTTTGGTTTAGTCAATTGGATTGGATTTGATAATTTTAGCAATATGCTTCGAGATGAACGATTTTGGCAGTCTATCAAAAACACCTTCTATTTATTACTATTCATCCCTTTCGGCGTTTTTATCCCGTTATGTTTGGCGGCTTTATTACGAGGGGGTCTAAGGGGTTGGAAATTTTTCAGAGCCATTATTTATTTACCCAATGTTCTGGGTTATGTAATCTTGGGATTGGTCTTTAACCTGTTTTTACGTTCGAATGGCCCTTTAAACAGTGTATTGCAAATGGTTGGTTTAAAGTCTTGGGCACTTGATTGGTTGAATAGACCTTTGTTAGCATTATTATCGTTAGGAATAGTTTATAGTATCCTGATTCGAATCGGATTTGGCACAATTTACTTTTTGGCGGCCATGGGTGGGATTGATGAGCAATTATATGAAGCGGCACGGATTGATGGGGCAGGTTGGTGGACTACTTTCCGGAAGATAACTTTACCTTCGATTCGGTTTAATATCGAGTTTTTTGTGGTCATGTCGGTTGTTGAGAACGTAGCCCGCGCCTTTTCATTTATTTATACCTTTAGTCACGGCGGACCTGGGTATAGTACGTATACCCTGGAATATGGGCTTTATAGCCTTGGTTTTATTAACGGGAAAATGGGTTATGCCAGCGCCTGGGCGGTAATTCTCTTCCTTATCTGCGCAATTATTGCAGTCATGCAAATTCGATTAATGAGGCGGCCTGAAAATGAATAAATATATTAAGTTGATCATTTATCTGGTATTGATATTTTTTACAATTTTATCGATATATCCCCTTTTTCATATATTTATTACCAGCTTTAAACAAGTCAACGAATATATCGACAACCGGGTCCTGCCACCGGCCCATTGGGTCATCGATAATTATAAAGTAGCTATCGAACAAGGAAATTTACTATATTATTTTCTAAACAATATCGTCTTGATTCCGGCAGCCATGTTATTTTATTTATTTGTTTGTATTACTGCAGGCTTTGCCTTTGGGCGGTTGCGGTTTTCCTTGCGGTTACCTTTATTTTTAATCATTCTCTTTTTAATGATCTTTCCACAGATGTTGTTATCTTTACAAATCTTTCAATTATGCGTTAAATTTCATCTCACCAATACTTATTGGGGTGTTATTCTGGTTTGGACAGCCTATTTTGCTCCATTTGGAACTTATATCATGGCTACCTATTTTAATACATTACCGTATGAAATCATTGAATCCGCCCGTATCGACGGAGCAAGCACTTGGGGGATATTAACCCGGATTGCGACACCAATGGCGCTGCCGATGATGGGGATCTTAATGATTATCGGTTTTCAATCTATGTGGAATGAATTGCCGTTTTCCTTGTTGTTACTCCAAAGAATGGAGATGCGCACCGTTACCCTAGGGCTTGCCATGATTCAAGGTCAATATGGTATTCCCGATCCGACTCAATCTGCAGTAATTGTGATAGCTGCAGCAATACCGATGTTGGCGTTTGTGTTCTTTCAAAAATATATTGCCACCGGCGCATTTTCCGGCGCTATCAAAGGATGATAATAATTGCAGATCAAACATTCAATGCATATCGCAACCGGCATTAACCAAGTAAAGGTTATGCCGGTTATATATAATAAAAATTTGCATCAGTACAGGGATTGGGCGGTTGGCCCAAATTTTCACCTTGATTCTTTTTTAAAACTTTCAGTGGATTAAACGGCATAGTAGCAATCGCAAATCCATTAGTATTTATTTTAAGTGAATTTGCGCTAAAAGCATATTGAATGAACGGGCAATAAACAGAAGCGGAGAAACAAATGAAACAAAAATGTCAAGGCCTTCCACCCGGCTCAACCTTATTGCGCGAAAGTATATTTAAGCAAAGATCAGAATTAAACCGTCAGTACATGCTCAGCCTCTCCAGTAAAAATCTGCTGCAAAACCATTACCTTACGGCGGGTCTTTGGGGACCGGATCATCATCCCCGGGATTGTCATTGGGGGTGGGAATCCCCTACCTGTCAAATCAGAGGACATTTTTTAGGGCATTGGCTTTCGGCCGCCGCCAGTTATTTTGCGATGACCGAAGATTACGAGTTAAAAGGGAAAGCGGATTGGATCGTGGGCGAGATCGCCAAATGCCAAAAAGAGAACGGAGGAGAATGGGCGGGATCGATTCCGGAAAAGTATCTGGACTGGTTGGTTCAAGGGAAGAAAGTCTGGGCGCCGCAGTATGTGCTGCACAAAACTTTCATGGGACTTCTAAACGCTTATACCCTGACCGGAAGTGAACAGGCATTGGATGTGGTGATTAAATGGAGCAGATGGTTTCAACGCTGGGTGGAGCAATTTAGTCGCGAGCAGTTCGACGATATCCTTGAAAGTGAAACCGGCGGTATGCTTGAAGTTTGGGCCGATTTATACCATATAACCGGAAAACAAGAACATCTTGATTTAATGATGTGGTATGATCGGCCCCGGTTATTCCACCGTTTGATTGCCGGAGAGGATGTTTTAACCAACAAACACGCTAATACCACAATTCCGGAAATACTTGGCGCAGCCAGGGCTTGGGAGGTTACCGGAGAATCATACTGGTGGGATGTGGTTGACGCGTATTGGCACTCGGCAGTTATTAAGCGGGGATATTATTGCACCGGCGGGCAAACCTGTGAAGAGCGCTGGACCCCGTCGCAACAATTGGCGTCACATC
>JBLNDC010000102.1:0-6339 GCA_050261255.1 Bacteroidota bacterium | reverse complement strand
TCAGAGACGTGGATATGGCCGCAGAGATGATGGAATTCACCAAGCTCAACATCCTCACTCAGGCCAGTACGGCGATGTTGGCCCAAGCCAATACCCAACCGCAATCAGTACTTCAACTCATCGGTGGCTGATTTTAGCAAAGCCCTCCTTTCGGGGGGCTTTTTTTTATCCGATAAACTATCAAGTTATATGAAAACAAGATACCAATGAGTTGATATAAAGATTAGGCTAAAAAAGCCGATAGAAACTATAAGAACTACGTTGTTATCAGACTAAGGAGTCATTTATATTACGCACACATTATAAGCCGTGAAAATATAAACTGGATTATTAGGCAAGACCTGAAAGATATCTAGTATAGGAGGGTACCTAATGACACCCGAAGAATTTAACGAGACCATAGAAACATATAATGAATATTTAGAAAAAATGATCCTTGCTGTTAAACATTTTTGCGAGGACCTCCAAGAAACGGATTTTAAAGAATTGGGTATGACAATGCCTGCAATAGCTGAAGGGCTAGAATGGATTTATGATGCGGCCGGATGTTTTAAAGATTTAGGTAAAATTAATAATACCTATTATTCGAGTTATGAAATGATCGTAAAGAATTTAAGTGAAGCCTTAGAAAATAAAGATTATATGTTATTGCATGACTTAATGGAATTTGAATTATTACCGGTTTTGGGAGAAATGAGACTGACGGTTGAATCAAATTAGAAATATAAGGTGATATTAGTGTATTTTGAAAAGAACATTAGATTTATTTCAGAACGTTTCCCTCATTTATTGAAATATTTGACTGGAAACCTTGAGAATCAACAGATTTCCATTGAAATAAACCATAGTAAAGATGGAAAACCAATTGCAAGAGTTAGTAAAGATCAGCGTAAAATATATCTAAATAGTGTCTACGACCCTGAAATGGAAGCTGGTCGTTGGGTAACAAAGCACGCTTCTGAACAAAAGAACGCTTTGCTAATATGTGGGGGAGGTTTTTTATATCATTTGAAGGCAGTCCTTAAAGAGGGCTGTTTTAAAAGAGTAGTTTGCTATGAGCCAAGCCTAGCAGTTTTCAAAGCCTGTTTACAGGAGGTTGATTTAACAACTTTTAAAGGTTCTGATTTTTTGTTAATTGTAGGGAATAATCATAAGGAAAATGCCACTTTAGTCAGTGAGTACCTTATGTATCTTATACTGAATTCAAAAATGGAAAGTTTACCGGCTTATCAGGAATTATTTCAAGATGAGATCGTAGGGTTTCAAAACGCGCTTCGCGAATCTGTCCGAATCGCGAGATTAAATTTAGCCACCAGTAATCTTTTTGGTGAACAATGGCTGGTAAATGCCATAAAAAACTTAAAATACATAACCGACTCCCCAGGGGTGCGTAATTATTTTAATCAATTCAAGGGTGTACCAGGAATTATCGTTTCTGCCGGGCCTTCTTTGGAGAAGAATGTTCGGTTATTAAATAAGATCAAAGAGAAGGCAGTAATAATTTGTGCCGGAACAAGTATTCGGGCTATGCAAAAAATGGGAGTGAAACCCCATTTTTTAGTTGCTTTTGATGGCACTCATTATAATGCTACCATTTATCGTGATCTTGATTTGGAAGATATTTCTTTGATTTATAACTATCGGTTTAATTATCAAGCGCTATCTTACTTTAAAGAGAAAAAGATCTATATGAAATTAGACTCGGAGACTTTTTCCGACTTTTTAAGTTATCACTTTAATGGATATGATTTTGGGACTATTCGGAGCGGATTTTCGGTAGCGCATCCTTCATTGGATTTAGCGGTACAGTTTGGTTGCGATCCAATAATTTTAATCGGCCAAGATTTAGCTTATACCGATGATAAACGGTATGCGGAAAGCCAAAACCAGCAATATATACAGCGGGACAGGTTACCGGATGGTTGTTTTATTACTAAGGATATCAATAGTCAGGATATAGTTACCGACAGGCAGTTGGATAGTTTCCGCCTTCTCTTTGAACTGATGGTAGAACATTATTATAAGGGGAAAGCAAACATTTTTAACGCTACTGAAGGAGGGCAGCCAATTAAGGGAATTCCCAATCGGAAACTCCAAGATGTTATTGATCAGTATTGTCTTGAGGAACATGGAATTAGTTATAAAATTGAACAAAGTTACCAAAAAGCTATTAAGGAATTAAAACTCAATAAAATAAGCAATGTGGATTTAATCAAAAAGTTTCAAAATCAGATTAAACAAGGAATTAGCATTATGGAGGGATTTGCCGAGCGGCTTCAACAGCTAAGACGGTTGAATTACATAGAACAATTTGATTTTGATCGCTTGGAGCCGGTATTGAATCATATTTCGGTTGAGTATCGCAATTTTATCAAAAAACGTGAATGGGAGCTCTTATTAAAAGATTTACAAGAATGGAAAATAGCGGCGATTCAAATTAATATCGCGGAGATCGAAACTCGTAAAAACAAGGAAGACTATGATTTAAAGCTACAATATTGGATGAATATTATCTTTGAAACTAAAAATTATTTAGAAAGAATTATTGAATATAGCCAAGATGCTTCTCTAGAAACGGCGACTGAAAAGGAAAACGGAGATAGCATTGGAAAAGAGGAACCTTCTACCTCGGTTAAGGTAATAGAAACCCCGGAGCGACTGCAGATCGAATCATTTATAAGACAAGGTGATTTAAAAAAAGCTGAGGAAAGTGTCTTAAAGATTTTGGGGCGAAAAGGAACGGATGATATAAGCTATTGTCAGTATTTGTACGGTTGGATTTTGTTTAAAAGAAAACAATTTACTAAGGCAATCCCCGTTTTGGAACAGGCTTTGGACGGGATCGAATGTCCGATACAAACGAACCTTTTACTTTTCAAGATTTATTATCAGAATCGTAATTTTATTAAAGCTAAAGATCATTTGATGAAGTGTTATAACCGCGATTTCAAAATTGCATATTGCCGGAAAATGCTTGCTAAAGTAGCTTATATCAGCAAGGATTTTATAGCGGCAAATAATTATATAATGGAATATCGAGAACAACTTAAGCCTTATCGATATTGGACAGGCTTGCGGGTTGATTGTTTACAAACTTTAGGGCTTAATCATGAAGCAAATAATGAATTTCAAAAAATAGTTAACATAAGTAAAACCATTAAGAAGTTCGTTCGTTGGCTGGAACAGTTATTAAAAAGACAAGAAAAAACTGAATTTGAAACGAATTACTGTGCAAATGAAGTTTTCTTTAAAAAGCGAGGTATCGACTGCGGTAATTTTGAGACTATCCGATATAAAGCCTGCCAGTTTCTTGGGGAAAATTATATCTTCGATAATTTATCCGGTAAAGTACTATTAGCTGTAGAAGACTCAGAGCATCACGATCTCCAAATTTCAGGCGGAGATACCTTATTGATTTGTAATACGGATAATCTAACAATTTATCAAAGTTTGCAAGAGATTGCTCAAAAAGCGATTACCAATCGAGAACAAAAAGATTTATTGAATATACCGGTATTTATCTTGGAAGAGCAGTTGGAAAATTGGCAATTGCTTATGGAAAAATTCAATTTTAACTCGCTAAGCGCATTTCAAAACCTGCATTTTATTATAGCTCCACCACCAGGTGAAATGGAAAGAATTTTCGTTAATCCTTCCGCTCCCCTGCCGAACATTTTATACGGAACTGGTTTGGAACAGATAAAAAAAATACTGGAAGGGATTAGACAAAAAAAAGAGGATCTTTATCAAACCTCTTTGGATTCACTTAAACAATTTTATAATAACTCCAATATAAAAACACCGAGGAGAATTTTAATTGTAACTAGTATTGCGAATGAATTATTATTTCAATATGGTCAGATGTTACATAGCCATTTTTCTGGCCAGGGATATGACTGTCAGCTATTCCATGAAACCCTCCCGTATTATAAATTTACCAAATATGCAGATTTAGATGAGTTAGAACGTTTCAGACCGGATTTGGTAATTCATTTGTTTGCGCTTCAGAATGAATTGGAGGTTTTTGGGAAACTAAATATACCTTTTATTAGTTGGCAATTGCTGAATAAGCCTCATTTTTCTAATTTGAAGGCAACTGGCGGGTTTGAAAAAGTTTTGGTGTCAGGGGACATTTTTCTCTATCGACAATTATTACAATGTGGATTTAAGCCGGAACAGCTTTGTTTAATCCCGTTACCTTACGACCCTGCTATTCTCACTAAAGGTAATAGTACTTTGCCTTCAAAAGAAATAACAGTGATTGCCGATTTAAAAAATATTGAAACAGTTATTGATAATATAGTGACGGTGGTTTTTGGGGTTTTGGCGCAGTTAAACCGTATTTCCAGACAAGAGATTAATGAGATTATTAGAAGTGTTTACTTTTCAATTTATTCCAGTTTACTCAATGAAACAAATTTAGGCGAACATTTTTACGAACAGATTATTGATGGGATTTTTAAAAAGCGAAATTTCACCATTGAATCCAATACAATTCATTTTATCGCCGAACTATTCAGGAGGGAATTGGAAGATTCGATGTTGAAGACAATCCATACTAAATGGATTACTAATGAAAAAGGTAATTATCGCTTACGGATTTATGGGGAAGGATGGGAGAACGAAGGCGGTTTAAGACAATTTTACCAAGGCAGGATCAATATATTTGGCGACGAATTTCGGGAGGTAATATTAAGCAGTAAAATTAATCTGTTCATAGGCGGTCATATTAATAATAATTCTTATATACAACCTGAATTGATTAATGGAATTGCTTTAGGTGGCTTTTTTCTAGTGAATGGTAATTTGGCTTTGAAAATTGGGGAATCCGTATTAGCGCCGTTTAATGGATTGTTGGAATTATATCAAACCCACGATGAATTGGTGGAGAAAGTTGTTTTTTTCTTAACTAACGAGGAAGAGAGGATTAGAAGGGCCAAAAGGCTGCAAGAATATGTTCTTGAGGCGTTTAGTATTGAGAAGGTTGTCAAAAAAATTATTAGTTAAGTTGTTTTTTTAAAACTTCACTATCTAAGGATAATACTAGTTCGGTAACGAAGCTCTATTTGAAATTAATGTCCGGATTAAGACCATAATAACTGAGGTGAAATAGATGTTTGATAACAAATCAATCATGATCACCGGTGGGACCGGTTCCTTCGGAAAACAATGTATTAAAACGATTTTAAGCCGTTACAAACCCAAACGTTTAATTGTTTTTTCCCGGGACGAGCTGAAACAATTTGAGATGCAGCAAGGCGAGTATCAACATCCGGCGCTACGTTATTTTTTAGGCGATATCCGGGATGAGGAGCGGTTGGTCCAGGCGATGCAGGGTGTGGATTATGTTTTTCACGCCGCCGCTTTGAAACAAGTCCCGGCGGCGGAATACAACCCGATGGAGTTCATCAAGACCAATATCAATGGGACGGAAAATGTAATCAAGGCGGCAATGCGGAATGAAGTAATGAAGGTGATTGTCATCTCAACCGATAAGGCGGTTAGCCCGGCTAACTTGTACGGCGCGACCAAACTGGTGGCTGAGAAGTTATGTGTAGCCGCCAATAATATGGCCGGTGGCCATCGGACTCGGTTTGCGGTAGTCCGTTATGGAAACGTGGCCGGGTCGCGAGGCTCGGTAATACCGCATTTTAGGAGATTAATATCGGAAGGTGCTAAGGAATTACCTGTAACTGATGAGCGGATGACCCGTTTTTGGTTGACCATTAAAGAGGGGGTCGATTTCGCATTAAAGAGTATGGAACGGATGCAAGGGGGAGAGGTGTTTATTCCGAAGATTCCATCAATTCGCATCGTCGATCTGGTTGAGTCTTTAAAACCAGGGATGCCCATTAAAATCGTTGGAATTCGGCCTGGGGAGAAACTGCACGAGGTATTATGCCCGGCCGACGGTTCCCATTTGACCTTGGAGTTTAACGATCATTTCGTAATTAAACCGACCATTAATTTTGTAGTTAAGGTAAACTACCAAGTCAATCCCTTAGGTGAAAAAGGAGTGCCTGTCGAGCCTGGATTTGAATACAATTCGGGAAATAACCCCCATTTCCTAACTGTGGCTCAAATTAGGGAGATGAATCAAGCCCTATGAAAATCCCTTATGCCAAGCAAAATATCAATGAAGCTGATGTCGAATCGGTCGTTAAAATATTACAATCCGATTGGTTGACCCAGGGACCGATGATTGAAAGGTTCGAAAAGGCGGTCGCCGAATATTCAAAGGTAAAGTATGCCGTAGCAGTCAGCAGCGCTACCGCTGCCTTGCATCTGGCATGTTTAGCTGCTGGTATGGGAGAGGATGATTTTCTTTGGACCTCGCCC
>JBLNDC010000101.1:0-2934 GCA_050261255.1 Bacteroidota bacterium | reverse complement strand
TATTGGGGGTGTGTTTAAGGTTTACATCGTTATGAGGGTGTATAGAAGAAGTTTGGATTAAGAGTGAAAGTGAAAAATTAAAGTTTAAATTGATAATTACTGATAGCTATTCACTGTTTTCGGCTCTAAACTCCGGTACTGAATCGCCTCCCCCAAATGTCCCAAATCGATCTCCGTAGCACCGTCAAGATCTGCGATGGTCCTAGCAACCTTCAAAATTCGGGTATAGGCCCGGGCGCTAAGGCTGTATCTATGAACCGCTTGGCGGAGCAAGTCCTTGCCGGAAGGCTCCAGCCTGCAAAATTCCTTTAACTCTTTCGAACCCATCTGGGCATTGCAAAAACACTGCCGCCCTTGAAACCGGGTTTGTTGATTACGGCGGGCTGCTTCCACCCTGCTCCGGACCATGGCCGAAGTTTCCGCCGTTTGGACTTGATCGAATTCCACCTCTTGTAACCGTGGGACCTCGATCTGGATATCGAACCGGTCGAGTAACGGGCCGGAGATCCGTGACTGATACCGGTGAATCTGCAAGGGATTACAGGTGCAAGTTTTGAATGGGTCTCCGGCATAACCGCAAGGGCATGGATTCATGGCGGCGGTAAGCATAAACCGGGCCGGAAAGGACAGCGTCGTGGCTGCCCGGGCAATTGTAACCCTGCCGTCTTCCAAAGGCTGACGCAGCACTTCTAAAACTTCACGGGGGAACTCCGGCAGCTCGTCCAGGAATAATACTCCGTGATGGGCCAGGCTGACCTCTCCCGGCCTTGGAATTTTACCGCCGCCGATTAACCCTGCCGGACTGGTAGTATGATGCGGCGAGCGGAACGGCCTCCGCCGGACTAATGATTCTCCTTCAGGCATGAACCCGCTGACACTGTATATTTTGGTGATTTCAATCGCTTCCTCCTGGCAAAGAGGGGGTAAAATTCCGGGCAACCTTCGGGCCAACATCGTCTTGCCGGAACCGGGAGGGCCGATCATCAACAGGTTATGCCCGCCGGCGGCGGCAATCTCCAAAGCCCGCTTCGCCTGTTCTTGGCCCTTCACGTCGGACAAGTCGAAATCCTCAGTAGCGGCGACCCGATCTGATGCAGCCATATTAAAAAGTTCTTCAGGAGGAAACCAGGCGTCATTCAAAAAATCATATACCTGAAGCAAATTTTCGACCGGTATCGCTTTAATCCCCGTAATCACCGAAGCCTCGGCTAAGTTTGAAGCCGGTAAGACCAGATATTTTTTATTGGCGGACCGGGCGGCTAAAGCCATGGAAAGCATACCGTTGACGGGTCTCAATGAGCCATCCAAGGCCAGTTCCCCTACGAAAACCGTATCCGGAAGTTTATCCGGATTTACATCACCTTTGGCGGCTAAAATTCCAATGGCGATCGGTAGGTCAAATCCGGAACCTTCTTTTTTAATATTGGCCGGGGCCATATTTACAGTGATCCGGTGAAAATGAAATTCCAGCTTCGAATTGGTGATTGCCGCTCGAACCCGATCCCGGGCCTCCCTCACCGCCATATCCGGTAATCCTACAATATCAAAGCTGGGCATTCCTCCGCCAAGGTCCACTTCAATTTGGACCAGATACCCATCAATTCCGTTCACAGCCATGCTCTCGACTTTGGCCAGCAAAAAGATACCCCCAATTTTTAATTATGAGGGAATGGCATAATTCCTAAACAAGCTTTTAGCCACAATATAAGTGATAGGCCTAGATTTATTGTGAGCCAAAGCTAAAATCGGGAATTATGCAATTCCTTAATTATAAAAAGCATTTTTGATCAATTCAATCTTATATTCCGTTCCGGTATAAAAATCAATCGAGACCACGTCAAACCGGGCCGGGGCATCATCTAAACGGCGTTGATTCAAGAAAAAGGCTGCGGTTTTGCTGATATGCGTTTTCTTTACAGCCGTGATCGATTCAAAACCCCGGCCGAAACGATTGCTTTTTCTGGTTTTGACCTCAACAAAGCACCAAACCGGACCTTCCTTGGCAACAATATCAATCTCGCCATAACGGCAGCGATAGTTGGACTCAATGATGGCATAGCCATGCTGTTGCAGATACTCGACTGCCAGTTTTTCGCCCCAGTTGCCTAAGGTTTTTTTGTTGTTCGGATCGTTTGGCATCTTATATGTCTCTCCAGGCGTTCAGACTATTTCCATTTGGAAACTGTGTCATGTTTTGGTATTTTCGCTTTTTTCTTACATTATCCTGCAAAAAAAAACAGGCCGGATCGGCCTATCGGTTTTTAGCCTAGTTGTTTGAATCGATACGCGTTATGTGCGGTACGAAATTAAGTCCTCACGACACAATCTGTTTTAAAATATCTACTATATTGGGATCAAAATGAGTTCCGCTATTACTTTGAATATATTGAAGGGTTTCAGCGGTGGATTTGGCAGGGCGATAGATTTTCTCGGTAGTCATCGAGTCATAAACGTCGGCGACAGCGGTAATTCTAGCAAATTCGTGAATCGCCTCGCCGGCGATTCCTCTAGGATAGCCTGAACCGTCATAACGTTCATGATGCTGGTAGGCGACATGGGCTGAAACCATAGAAATGGCTTGATTATCCTTCAGCATTCCAAAACCAATTTCCGGGTGAGTT
The DNA here is from genome assembly GCA_050261255.1 of Bacteroidota bacterium. Classification (GTDB taxonomy): domain Bacteria; phylum Bacillota; class UBA4882; order UBA8346; family UBA8346; genus JAAYHS01. Next base: position 313 of record JBLNDC010000101.1, on the reverse strand, counting down.
TGAATCAATTTAATCTCATCATTAGTCAAGTTGCTGGTTTTATCCAAAATCCGGAGCGGTATCTTAGTCATTCCGATATCATGAAACAAAGCGCCGATGCCTAATTCCGCCAATTTCAACTGGTTATAACCTAAGAGCAGGCCAATTTTGACGGCAATAGTACAAACATTAACGGAATGACCGTAGATATAATCGCCATGAAGCCGGATATCGGCCATACCCAACATATTTTTTTGATTAGATACGATCTCATCGATCAGAGTATAAAGCGGCTGTTTACTGGAGAGAATATTTAAGTTTAGCCCGGCCCGAA
>JBLNDC010000100.1:0-5682 GCA_050261255.1 Bacteroidota bacterium | reverse complement strand
CTATCCCCTTAACGACTTTGTCATAAAGGATCCTCAATTTACTCACCAAACATCCCAATCCAATGGTTAAAGCCGCAACTATAATAGTAAAGTAGAAATTGCTCTTAAGTATATCCGGGATCCATTTCCGATACGCCCAAGTACCCATATACAATAGAAATAACCAGACGCTAAAGATGGTAAAATACTTAAAACCAGCTATTATCCGCCCGGCAGATGACAATGATGAAATGCGATTCTTTTGGATTTCCATCGAATAAGAGAAGAGAATTAAGATTTGACCGGTAATAATCGCCAGATATTTATATTCAAAAAACTCAACTATAGTAATCTTAAAAATAGTAGGTAAATATTCTCCGATAACGAAGGCGCCGAAACACAATATAAAAATCCCCCATCCGGCCCACTCCAGGTTTCGCAGCCGATTTTTACACCCATAGACTATCAGGCAAACCGCCTCAATCAACCAGCCCAATGATAGCCAGCTGACTCCGAATTGGAAAGGAATAATAAGCACCGCAAAAGTTAAGGCAGTCGCGTAAAATAAAATTAAAGCCTTCAATTCAGCCGGTAGTTTAAATCTTACTATTTGACCGATGCCTAAGTAGATAAGGCAAAAGGCCAACGCCATCAAACCGTGATAGTGGCTGAATCCGGCTTTGGTAAAGAGGCTGTATAAAACCAAACAACTGATGAGCGTATTTAGTCCCAGCAGGATCACTCCAGGCGCCTTCAATGTAGTCCGGTGCTTGATCGGATAAGCGAGCGCAGCAATCAGGTACATTGTAAATGTAATGGTTGAATAGACAATTCCGATCCCGATATCTTTAATTTCGAATACTAAATAGATTAAGGATGGAACATTCAAGAGAAAACTTAAGTATTGAACAATCTGCCATTGTTTAAAGGAAGAAATAATTATTAAGGAAAAATTGAGTAAAAACAAGTAACCCATAGCGGTCAAAAATGAGTTGCCTTCCAAACCAAAAACCAAAATAAATGTTAAAAACGGTAAAAAGCCTCCGATCAGGCCTAACGAGCTAATGGTAGCCGAATTATATCTGAGGGATAAGACAATCGTTGTTAAGGTAACCAATATTGATAAGCCTAAGCCAAGATCCAGGCTGATAATCTTCAAGAGAAAATGGCTATAAAAGATCGCTCCATACAAAACCGAAACACCGCCGCCCAATAGGCCGGTTGAAAAAACCTCTTGCTTCTTGCGGTAAAACCATTCACCGCTGATCAGTAATAAAGTGCCCAATAAGAAAAAACAGCTTGCTTTCAAATAATCATTCAACCAATGCGTGTACGTGTGTTGAAAGGCGGCGCCCATTCCCAACATAATTAATACTATCCCAATTTTATTGATCCAATTAAGACCGATCTTTAACTCCCATTGGTTCTGCATTGCCCGCTTGGTGATTACCTCCGGGGTAACCTCTTCGGCTGCCAATTTTTCTGCCTCGGATTTGTACTGATTGAGTAATTCTTTCTGTTGTTTTAGGTATCCCTCAAACTGTCCCCGAATTGTTTGATCCAATTCAACAGCTAAATTGTTGATTTTTTCCTGAAAAAGTTCCTGTTCCTTTAGTAAATCACGTTGGGCGATATGTTTGATCCGGTTCAGTTGGATCCGAATTTTAACGGACCACTCGGTTAAACGATCATGATATCCGGCTGCGGCTTTTCCAAAATAGGTTTCTAGTTTGGAACGGGATACTTTGATTAGATTGAGTTTTTCATCATAAATTTGTTCTTTCAAGGCTAGATAAATACGATCTTTTTCCCGGGTTAGAGCGTCCAATTCCCGGCGTAATTTTTCGATCTCCTGCTGAAGTTCAGTGTTCTTTTTATGCAGCGCTATGTTCTCATTAGCCAACACGTCGGAATCATATTCTTTCAGGATCCTTTCCAAATCCCGGCCCAAGGTCTGATATTTATCTTGAAACTCTTGAAACTTCACTTTTAAATTCATTTCGGTCACCTCGCATCATAATTTCGCCATTTTCCTCTTCTTTCCTTTATATCCAGTCTACAATTACTCCCAGCAGGAATTGTCAGCTTTAAATAGTATATCAGAAAGCATCGACAGAAGATGAGCCGGGCGAGAAGAAAATGCGGGTTAGGATTTTACCTTGGCCTCGAGGAACTCCAAAGAAATAGTGCGAGGGATTGTATCAATGCTCAACCAAAGACCCAATCTGATAAAGTTCGGATTTTTATTGTTACTAACGATTTTTTTTAGTTTCCCACATATATACGCCGCGGAAGATCCTTTTTCGATAACCGTTATGACTTTAAACCTGCATAACGGCCGGGATTCGGTAGGCCGGTCCAATCTGGACCGTTTTCTGGAGTTAATTGCAGAAAAAAAACCGGATATCATCGCCTTACAGGAAGTGGAGCGGAAACATCTCAAAAGTTTTGAATCAGCCGGATACCAAATTATTTCCGGTATGAACGCCAACCTTCCCTTTTTTATGTTTGGCAATGTAGTGCTTACCAAACATAAAGTCCTCTACCACCGGCACCATTATCTACCCAGTCGCCGGGAGCAACGGGGCTTAAACGAAGTAGCCGTCGAGATCGAAGGACGCTATTTCCGTATTTTAAATACACATATCGGGTTAGGCTGGGCCGAACAAATGCAACAGCTCAATGAAATAAAGAGGATTGCGGATTATCTAAAGGAACCTTTATTGATCATCGGTGATTTTAATTTAGAACCATCTAATAAATTATTAAAAGACTTTCAGTTTCAACAAGTCGGGGCGGCTTTCTCCCTACCCAAGACCTTCCCGACCCATAATCCCCGCTACCAAATCGATCTCATCTGGTATAGCCGGCATTGGCAGCCGATTGAGGCGGAGGTTATCGACTGGGACGGTTCCGACCATTTCCCCGTGCTTTCCCGGTTGGTATTAACCGAACCTCATTTCATCCCATTAGCAAAGGTTGAAATACCCGATTTGACCAAAGCATACAACCCGCTCCTCCCCGATATCGGAGGAACCCGCTATCAACTCCAAGCAGTAGAGACTAAGAATGGCAACTCAGAAAAAATAAATGGCGGAGGTACGTTATATCTAAACGATATCTTGTTTAAAGTCGAATCCACTACCGATCAAGCCTTATTCTCGATCGGCGTTTCCAGAAAGCTTGATCTGAGAGACTATGCCTCATTATGGGGAGTTCGGGGCAAAGCTGAATGGTCTCTTAATGTCTCGGGGGCTTCAGGAGTAGATCCTTGGTTGACATGGGAGCAATACTACCGTTGGAACAGTCGTTGGGGAACAAGAATAACCGGAACCAACGGACCTGGGCCGGAACTCAAGATCGAACAAATCTATCTTCCCCGGGAAAAGATACGTTACCGATTGGGGATGGATAGTAATCACGGCTATAATCTCGGAATAGCTTTTTCGCCGGATAAGAAACAGGTTTTTGAAATATCCCGTTTCGGTGATGACCAAGAGCATTATTTGTCGTTAAGCTGGGAGCTTTATGGATTCAAACCATAATTATCGGGTTAGCCTTTGAAACTGAAATCTGCATTATTGTTAATTCCTTTGTGAGAAGTTAAGATCGGCATTCACAGCCAAGGCCAGCTGTGTATAGAAAAATTTATCTTTACTATATCCTTCTTTCTAACACCCGGTCCTAATTAACCCAAACGTTTGAACTTTATTCCACTTGGATTGAAATAGATTAGATAACAATTTTTCTTCCCCATCAAAGATCGTACCAATTCATGCAGCCAGTTTAACATCGTTCATTCCCCCACAATTCCAATTTTAATTATTAGTAGGAAAGTTAAGTTAATTATAAGGTTTCGTTGGTGATATTCATGTCGTATTTGATTGCTAAACCCAGTCTGACAAATGTTTAATTCCGTTATTTACTTTCATACTCCATGATTTTCAGTTTCAATATCGCATTTATTATAAAAGTATAATGATCGGCAATGGAGGAACGTTTTCATTTCTCGTTACATGGTTGGCGCTAAGAGCCTCACACCAGATATTTTGCAAGCATTTTTAGGAAGTCGTCCGCGTCAACATCCTTAGTGTTAAAATGTTTTTATTCGCATGGGCCCGAGCGCATAATCAGGATGAAGTTGGTGTGGATCGACAAGTAATTGTTAGCCACTACGCGGCAACAATGGTCGATAGCATTTTCTGAGTAGTTCTTCGTTTCGAGCCTCAATAATATAAATTTATGTTTAATCGGAATATTCTAAACAAAAGGGACATATTCTTATAATAGACAGACTGGTATGATTAAAGGGGGTACTGAATAACCATGCAACCTGCTTTCGGAATAATACAGACCAATCGCTCATGGAGGGAGGTGACGGTTTTTCAGGTTTCCGAAAAAAATACCGAACCAAGAAAGGGTTCGGCAGCGAATTGGAGTCATGCCAGTATAGGGTTCTAGGAAACGGATAGTTAATTATATATATGGAGCAAAACATAAAAAGTATACCAGTCGTTGCCGATAATTTCTCCTTTCTGATTCGGCAGGGAAAGGAGGGAGTACGGTGAAATTGGTTTTAGACCTGAAATCCTTTGTGCTCCAACTAAGATTGGTTTTTGAAAACAAATTACGCAAAAAAACTGGTTAAATAAATAAAAAGTATGATAAATGTTTAAATTAGAAGCTAACCTAAATAACACACTGAGCCCAATCAAATAGAGAGTACTAAAAATACTAATTTAAGCAGCCCTGGTCCGGACTTCCATTGGACTGGGGCTGTTTATCATTTAAGAAGCATTTTTAAAAACCAAGGTCGTTTGATCCGGATAGCATCATAATTACATAATTCGTGACAGCAAAAACAACTGATACACCGATTCAAATCAACCTCAGGCTTACCTTCAGTCATCTTGATGGTTTGGGGCGGGCAACTTTTAGCGCAAATGCCGCATCCCTTACAAACACTGTGATTAAAGACTGGTTTTGCCTTCATGTTTCGATTCAGCCACCTTGATATCCATTTAGGTAATAACAGGTTGTAAAAATTAAAAGAAAGCTTCAAAGTGGGTTTTGCAAAGTCAGGCGCTGCGATGTTATGAATCTTTTCACCCAATACTTTAATTTCGTTAAGCTTGCCACTGCATAGACCTCGTTGGACCGATTTTACGACGGTAGGCACTTGCTCCGGTTCTAACCCGATAATGTGGCCGGCTACTACATCTAATGCAAAAGGATTGGCGCCGGCGATAATTAGCCCTAAATGCTTAGGGTTGCCGTTGGTTGGTCCATACCCCTCCATCCCTATCACTGCATCCATCACCGTTAAAACTGGTTTAGCAAACATACACAAATCAATCAGTAAATCGGCAAAATCTGAACTATCCTCAAATCTCAAGTGATATTCGGCTTTAAAGCTTCCCGGGATAATTCCAAATAGGTTTTTTACAGCGCCACTATATACAGTCATCATATGAGTTTTGATTTTAGGTAGATTAATGATTTTATCGACCTCAAGCACAGGTTTGATTGTCTTGATTGTTTTAATTAATTTCCCTTCAGGGTATGGAACATCCAAAACCGCGGTGTCATAATTCAGTTCCGCGCCGCTTCTTTCCGCCGCTTGCTTCATGCCACAGGTTTCATAAACCGATTCCAGGGTCTTGTGGTTATAAAAATGATAGCCCCCGGGACTGTCGCCGATAA
>JBLNDC010000099.1:0-5730 GCA_050261255.1 Bacteroidota bacterium | reverse complement strand
TAACAGCTCACGATATCGAGCCGGAATGGCATATCCGGATGCAGGCCGCTTTCCAAAAGTATACCGATAACGCGGTCTCTAAAACGATTAACTTTCCCCGAGAAGCGAATCCGGATGAAGTGGCTGAGGCCTATTTACTCGCCTATAAATTAGGCTGTAAAGGATTGACTGTTTACCGGGATGGAAGCCTTGACAATCAACCAATGCAAAAGATGGATCATCAGGTCGAGGCAGACCTGACTTCAGCCGACTCCCATCTCTCCTATGGGGAGTGGGGCCATATTTTACCGGTAAAACGGCCGAAACGCCTGACGGGGATAACCGACGCCCGGCAGACTCCCGAAGGCAATCTTTATCTCACTTTAAATCTGTATGAGACTCATCCTTTCGAGTTATTCGCCCAAATCGGCAAGGCCGGCAGCGATATTTCAGCGTTTACCGAAGCGATCGCCAGGCTAATTTCCTTGGCATTTCGTTGCGGCGTGGATCCCGATGCAGTGGCCGACGAGTTGGTGGGTATCGGCGGGAGCCGGTTCGTCGGGTTCGGCCCGAACCGGGTCCGCTCGGTGCCGGACGCTATCGGCCAGTTTTTAAGCGAATATTTGAGTAAACTAAATATGAACGGCGAAGCCCCAGCGGAAGGTGCTCCCCAACTGGAATTGGGATTGGCGGAGTTGGCTCCCGCGGCGCAGCTAGGCCGGGAAACGGAAAAGCCAAAGAACGGCAAGGTACGGTATAATCTTTGCCCGGCCTGTGGAATGTACACTTTCGGCTATTTTGAGGGCTGCGCGAAGTGCATCTCCTGCGGGCATTCGGAGTGCTAGGCTATAGATATCTGTTTAGAGTAAGAATAAAGTTGTTAAATTTGTATTAAAGTTATTAAATTTAGATCTAGCTTATGGATACTTTTATAGTCCTTTACTTGCTTAAAGCTGGTAAGGGACTATTAATTTTTTAACCAGGGGTTAAATCCCTCGGCTTTAGCCGAAAGATAGTCATATCTCTAATGGGATTTGGAAGGTTGTTAAGAAGTATGGATATAACATTGATTTGGCTGAAGTAACACCGCATTCTTTATGACATACCTTTGGAACAATGCTAATAAGAAAGCATAAAGTGGATTTAGTAACAACGGCGGCATTAATGAGGCATGTGAATATATCAGCTATGGCTATTTATACCAAACCAAATCAACAGGACATGATAGAAGCGGTTGAAAAATTATCGTAATGGTAATGAATAAAATCTACCATGTGTTTTGACTCATGTTAAAAAAGAAGTTCCAGAAAAATGGTTTACAAATAATAGTTGTATATTACAACAGTTTTGTGATACAATTATTTTGAGGTGTTGGAAGTGGAAAATCAAACCGGATCCAAAAAACTTCGGGAAACAATCCGGCTGTTGGAACGTAAGTTGGGAATGTTGGATGACATCCAATCTTCCTGTTGCGGGGTTACCTTTGGCCAATGTCATACCATTGTTGAGATTGGAAGGGCTGGCAGATTATCACTAAATGATTTGGCTGACCTTTTAGGGCTTGATAAAAGCACGATGAGCCGGACAATCAATAATCTGGTCAATGAAGGATTGGTAATCCGGGATCTTGATAGTGAGGACCGCCGTTACGTTAAGATTGAACTGACAGCGAACGGGAAAAAGATCTATCAAGGGATTGAGGATAGGATGAACAGTTTGTTTAATAAAGTATATGGCGCAATTCCTGAAGAGAAGCGGGATCAGGTGACTGAAAGCTTACAACTACTTATTAATGCTTTCATTGATAATGAGTGTTGTTAAATAATAAGGAGGATGGTTCAATGGTGACCGAATGCGAATCCACAAGGAATGTTTGTTGTAGTAGCGGTTCTCCTTGTTGTGGCAGTGATTTAATAAATACTGAAAATCAAGCAACTATTCCTTGGATAAACGCGATCATGGATACCCCGGTTGGTTTTGTTCCCCAAGTCAAGACTGAACTTCAGTTTAATGATATGCTCGGGGCATGGAAAGCGCGGTGGGGCATGGGGCGGATGAATTTTAAAGTAGCTCCCGGTCTCTATGCCATTGGTAATCCGGATTCCGATTCACCGGTGTTAGTTTCGGCAAACTATAAACTAAGCTTCGACCGAATTACGCTGTGAATTAACCGGTTTAAACCTCTGGATTCTTGTGCTGGATACCAAGGAAGTCAATGTTTGGTGCGCAGCGGGTAAAGGAACATTCGGGACCGAAGAGTTGGTTAAACGAGTTGTCCGCTCAGATACAAAACCATGATCGATGCATGGAATGCGGAGCCTGCTTCCGCAACTGTCCGGTTGAAGCAGTAACGGTGAGGGCAGGGGTTGGGTGCGCTTATGCCATTGTAATGGGGAAATTGCGCGGTACCGCTCCATGCTGCGGAGAATCGGGAGATAACAATCGGGCTTGTTGCTGAGAGTAGAGACATTTTTATGTAATTTTTAAAAGGAGATACAATGCAAAAGAGTATTGTTTTAAAGCAATTACTTCAGTCTGACGAAACTTTAATAATGCCTGACGCTTATGACCCAATATCAGCAAGGATAATTGAATATGTTGGATTTAAAGCTGTCCAATGTTCCGGGTATAGCTTTTCGCTCTCCAGATGCTTACGGAATGAATTAGATATTTCTTTAATAGATAATCTGTCAATTACCAAAACCATTGTTGATGCAGTCAGTGTTCCTGTCATGGCTGATGGGGAAGATGGTTTTGGTGAGGGAGAAGAGCTGGCAAATAATATCAAGTCGTTTATTAAGATTGGAGTCGCTGGTATAAATATAGAATATCAAAATATTCGAGAAAAAGAAATTTCTTCGAGGATTATTGACAAAGCCCGGATGATTGAAAAGATTAAAACCACAATCGAGGTTAAAAAGGAACTAAATATTCCTGACTTTATTTTAAATGCCCGAACCGATGCATTAGCGGCCTATCAAGATCGAAATGAAGCGATTAAAGTTGCTATCGAACGGGCAAATCAATATTTGGAGGCTGGAGCAGACCTATGCTTTATTCCTTATGTTCGGGAAATTGATGAAGTCAGGATTTTGTCAAAAGAAGTAAAAGGCCCAATCAGCATTGCGCTAGGTTTAGCTTATAATATTAATAAAATTAACATCAAACAATGTCGGGAATTGGGTATAGCCAGAATAAGTCTTCCTACTTTAGCAATTTTAGCGTCTATCAAAACGCAAATGAATTCCCTGAAGTCCATTTATCATTCTGGTGAATTCGATGAGATTCTTTATAAAGAAAACATACTTTTGGATATGGATTCATTACAAAAAATGGTATACAAGTAAGGGGATTATAAAGGAGGTAAAAGCATGGAAAATATAAAGAATGATGAAATTCGAAAGTCAGTGCGGGAGAACTATGGAAAAGTGGCCCAGTCACAGAGCGGGGGCTGTTGCTGTTCATCTTCAAACTGTTGCGGCTCAAGCAATAATCCCACAGCAGAGGATATCTCCATGGCGCTCGGTTATTCCAGTGAAGATGTTACCTCGGTCCCGGAAGGGGCCAATATGGGACTGGGATGTGGTAATCCTCAAGCGATAGCCTCACTAAAACCCGGAGAGACTGTCCTAGATTTGGGCAGCGGTGGTGGATTCGATTGTTTTCTGGCTGCCAAAGCCGTAGGACCAAACGGGTTGGTCATCGGTGTGGATATGACAGCGGAGATGGTGAGCAAGGCGCGAAAGAATGCCGCCCAAACCAGTTTTAAAAATGTTGAGTTTCGACTGGGTGAGATTGAAAACCTGCCGATAGCCGATAATACAGCTGATGTCATTATTTCAAATTGTGTAATTAATCTATCGCCAGAAAAAGAACGGGTTTTTAGGGAAACGTTTCGGGTATTGAAACCGGGTGGGAGATTGGCCATCTCCGATGTTGTCGCCACGGCGAAAATGCCTGACGAGATAAAACAAGATATCGCACTCTATGCCGGATGTATAGCCGGTGCATCATTAATCGGTGAAATTGAGGAAATCTTAAAAACAGTCGGTTTCGAAAGCATTAAGATCCATTCCAAAGAAGAAAGCAAAGAAATTGTCCGTACTTGGGCTCCAGGGAGGCATATTGAGGATTATGTCGTTTCGGCTACGATTGAAGCCATTAAACCGGCAATATAGGGCCGATGGATGATTTGTTAACTTATAATCAGGGGAAATCCCTGATTTCTTCTTATCTGGATTTAAAAAGTTCTTAATCAAAAGATAATAATTCCCCATTAATATATTAGTTATATAAATAAAGGTATTAATAAAGAGTGTGCTTTTTAAAATCAGTTTCAGGGGGAATCATGGAAAATATCGTCATTATTGGTGGCAGTGATGCCGGTATTAGTGCTGCTTTGCGAATCCGGGAGATAAACCCGGAGATAAGACCGACAATGATTGTGGCCGACAGTTATCCTAATTTCAGTATTTGCGGTTTACCGTATTACATCAGCCGGGAAGTGACCGACTGGCGGAAATTGGCTCATCGGACCAAACAAGATATCGAAGATCAAGGAATCAGTTTGTTGTTGGAACATACTGCCCGAGCGATTCACCCTGAAACCAAACAAATCACGGTTACGGATTCATCCGGAACGGTTAAGGAGTTGGACTATGATAGACTGGTAATCGCCACCGGAGCGGTATCGGTGAAGCCCCGGATCTCCGGCATTGACCTTCCGGGAGTGTTCTTTTTACGTTGGATGCCTGATTGCTTTGCGTTTGATGAATTTATTGCTGAACAAGAACCAAAAACGGTGGTGATCATCGGCGCAGGTTATATCGGCATGGAGATGGCGGAGGCTTTAACCAAACGCGGAGTTAAAACAATAATTATTGAATACGCTGAATCGGTAATGCCGACTGTTGATCTTGATTTCGGAAAGAAGATTCAAGACACATTAATTCAAAACGGAGTTTCAGTTTATAACAAGATCGCAGTTGGATCTATCGCTATAAAGGATAAAAGACTTTTGGTCAAAGGTAGCAACAGTTTCGAGACAATGGCCGATATGGTTTTAGTGGCAGTCGGAAGCATGCCTAATGTAGCTTTGGCCACATCAATCAGTATTCCAACAGGCATTAAAGGTGCATTGAAAGTAAACCGGAGGATGGAGACGAACTTTCCCGATATTTATGCGTCCGGGGATTGTGTGGAAACCTGGCATAAGATTTTACAAGATTATACCTATCTCCCATTGGGGACGGTCGCCCATAAACAAGGTCGGGTTGCCGGAGAAAATGCAGCTGGCGGTAATAAAGTATTTGCCGGGACGTTGGGGACCCAATCGGTAAAAATCTTTGATAAAGTAGTGGCCCGAACTGGTTTGAACGAAAAGGAAGCACTGAATGCGGGATTTAAGCCAATCAGTGCCGATTTTGAAACCTGGGATCATAAAGTATACTATCCCCCAGCAGAAAAAATATATATTCGGGTGATCGCGGACCAAGTAACTAAAAGGCTTTTAGGGGCACAAATGATTGGGACTTATAAGACGGAGGTTTCCAAACGGATTGACATTTTCGCCGCCGCAATTTATCATGAAATGAAAATAGATGAATTCTCCAATTATGACTTGAGCTATACCCCACCGCTCAGTAGTCCGTGGGACCCGGTTCAAATGGCGGTACAAAAACTAGAAAAGTATTAATCAATTCTATAAATTGAACTAAAAGATTCCATTAATATAATTATTGAAGGTGATTG
>JBLNDC010000098.1:0-3273 GCA_050261255.1 Bacteroidota bacterium | reverse complement strand
CCATTTTCCTTAAATATATAGTAAAAAACTATTAATTTCAAGCCTGTTCCGAAATTTCATTGCTCAGTTCGTTGACATCGCCCCGTTTATAAGGGAAATGGGCAGCCAAGTGCTCTCCGACTGATTTAACACCATAACAAACCCCGTCCACAAATCGGCCCTCCTTAAACAAGAGGCCCATCCGTTCCTTGGTATCCTCCCAAAAGTTGGCCGGGACCACCCGGTCGATCCCCTGATCGCCGATGATCGCAAAACGGTGTTCTTTGGTAGCCAAGTAAATTAGGACGCCGTTCCGTAATTCGGTTTTGACCATTCCCAATTTCTCAAAGACTTCTTTGGCCCTGTCGATGGGGTCTTTTCCGGAACCGGCCTCCACATGGACCCGGATCTCCCCGGAAGTCCGTTTTTCCGCCTCCTCGATCGCCGCCATAATCCGCTCTTTTTCTTGATTCGAAAAGAAAGGTTTAGTTTTCAAAGCTCCCAACATCATCACCAACCTCCCCCCAACTTATCTAAAAAACTCTCATTCAATTATTAATTCTCAATTATCAATTATTAATTATCAATTGTTAATTATCAATTGCAGTTCACCAGCCTCCGCTGGCGCCGCCGCCGCCGAAACTGCCGCCGCCTCCGCTAAAGCCTCCGCCGCCCGAGCTTCCGCCCCCGAAACCTCCTCCGAAACCGCCGCCAAAGCCTCCGCCGCCCCAGTATCCGGTCTCGCTATATCCCCGGCGATAGCGCCGGTGATAAGTCTGATTGCTGCGGTAGCCTGAAAAGAACGAAAAGAAAACGATAATCAAGGCTACCAGCAAGGCCGCAGGGAATGAACCTCCCTCGCGCCTTCGGACCGGCGCCCCCTGATAACCTTCGAAATCATAATCGGGGGTAATCGACTTGATGATTGAATAAACCCCGGCGGTAATGCCTCCGTAATAGTCCCCCTGCTGAAATCGGGGGGCGATCTCATTCCGGATAATGTTTCCGGCCCTGCCGTCGGGTACGGCCTCTTCCAGCCCATAACCGACCTCGATTCTAATTTTTCGATCTTCCAAGGCGATTAATAAAATCAAGCCGTTATCCTTACCCTTAACTCCCGGCCGGTTCAGCTCGAACAGCCTCTCGGTGAAGTCTACCAATTCTTCCCCTTCCAGGCTGGGAAGGACCACCACTAAAATTTGATTGCCGGTAGCTTCCCCATATCGAAAAAGCCCTTGTGATAGCTGGGCTTGTTCATCTTGGGATAAGATTCCGGCCCGGTCGGTGACATATTGGCTTGTCTTAAAAGCCTCCAATCCCAGGGCCGTCGTGGAAAACCACCCAATTAAAAAAAGGGCGATGATTAGGCTAAACCATCGCTGTTTCATCAAAATTTACCTCCACCCTTAAAATCTAACGCTTTCCGGCTCTTAGCCGTTGGTTGTCGGTTTTAGGAAAGAGCTAATAGCCAAAGACCAAAAACCAAGGCCATCTTTTATACGGTTAAATCCGGGTCATCAGTGTCACCAGTGCCATCAGTGTTAGCTGCGTCAGCCGTGTCATCTCCGTTATCAGCTGCCAAAGTCGACTATCGGATTCTCTTTTGCCGTTTCCGGAACTTCAAAATAATCCTTTTTGGTTGCACCTAACAATCCCGCAAAGATGCTGCCGGGGAATAACTCCACCTTATTATTATACGCTTTTACCAGATCGTTATAACGTTTTCTTTCTACCGCCAACCGGTTTTCCGTACCTTCCAGGTTATCCATCAACCGATTGACTTGCTCATTCGCTTTTAACTGAGGATAATTCTCAACCACCATCAGCAGCCGGTTCAAGGCCGATTCCAAAGCGCCGTTGGCGGCGGCCTTTTCCTGAACGGTATTGGCCTCCAGCAGCCGGTTCCGGGCGTTGTTTAAATTGGTAAAAATCTCCTTTTCATGAGCCATATAACCCTTTACCGAGTTCACCAGGTTGGGGATGAGATCGTGCCGCCTGAGCAGAATATTGTCTACCTGTTTCATTTGGGATTCGATCTCATTATTCATCGCTTTAAAACTGTTGGAATAGGAAATGAACATTCCAAAGGGAATTAACAACACTAAAACTAAGACTAAGATAATTCCGAATATAAGATAAGATTTCTTCAAAATAATCACTCCTCAATCTGATTAACGTCAAAGCCGGATAATTGTTTCAATATTTTTGATGACACTAAAAAAAATACGCGCCCCGCTAAACTTAAATACTACACTTAACAACCTTTCGAACCATCGTGCAGTCTATGAGATCAGCGTCAGCAACGTTATCTGTAATCCACATTTTCTGCGGCCCGTGTTATCGGTGGTCTCTGCCTAATCAGTGTTATCTGCGATATCTGTGCTCAATCCTCAAGCACCTTCGCGATAAATAAGGTCAAATCTTTCCTCAAATCCCGCTCCACCGGTTGGAGTAACTTGTTCCCGGCTCCATCGTAAATGGAAGCCACCACCGGCCGGCCGGGGAATTCCTTGTTAATCTTGATGACCACCGCTTTTTCACCATTATTAAGCAGCACAATGCTTCCCACCGGGAAAGGGGCGATCTTATCCAAAAAAATTTCGGCGATTTCAGGGTCAAAGGCGATCCCCTCCGCGTCCCGGAGATACTCAATGGCCTCATGGGGCATGATCTGGTCCCGGTAAGTCCGGTTAGTGGTCAAGGCGTCATAGACATCGGCCAAAGCGGTAATTCTGGCGTATTCGTGAATCGATTCCCCTTTTAATCCGCGGGGGTAACCGGTCCCATCGAATTTTTCATGATGCTGCCAGGCCACATAGGCCGAAGACATAGTAAATTCATTGCAATCGCGGATTATATCATAACCCAGCTTAGTATGGGTTTTGATTGACTCGTATTCTTCCTTGGAAAGCTGGCCTGGTTTGTAGAGTAACTCATCTGGGATGAACGCTTTTCCGATATCGTGCAAGATCGCGCCGATCCCCAATTCCTTTAAATGTTTGTAATCGTAACCCATACCGATTCCGGTAACCATGGCTAAGATGCTTACTCCCAAACAATGAGCGAAAGTATAATCATTCATCGCTCTTACTTCCACCAGAGTAATTATAATATTCGGGTTATGAATCAATTCATCGGTAATACTGTCGACAATTTTTATTAATTTCTCGCCTTCGGGGGTCCGGGCGTGTTTTAAAGTTTGCATCGTTTCTTTGAAGCTCTTTGTGGGCGCCGGCCTAGTTTTCTCCGGAAACACCTCAAAAAAAAACAGAATGCCTAACAGCCCAACCAATA
>JBLNDC010000097.1:0-4206 GCA_050261255.1 Bacteroidota bacterium | reverse complement strand
AATAATTAAGGAAATTTTAATTTTATTCATCTACTTCACCTTCCTATAGATTAACGGTGATCAAATCCCGGTCCATCAGGTCCATACATTCTTTTAACTTAGCGCTGAGAATTTGGTCCTGCCCGGCGCAAGCGGCTTTGATTTGACGCATAATATCGATGCCCCTCCGAAACCCTTGGACAATGTCGCCTTCCTGAATGCTTCCGGCTTCCTTTAATAAGTCCGGAAAGGAAAGTCCTTTACTCCAAAAATAAGCCAGATTGGAGATACTGGGATGAAATCTGGCATCCCGCTCATCCACGCCATAACGGTAGATCAAGTTCCGGATGATGGTTTTGATTGGTTTAACATCAAAGGGCAGATTTTTGGGATAAAACTCCCCCTTGCGCGGTTCGTAATCGATGGCCACTATTAACGCGTTTAATTGATCCCGGTCTAATTCGTGAAAAATTCCGTTGAAATATAGTTCGGTGACGAGCAACTCCTGGATGTAGATTTGGGCGGCAAACTCGCCTCTGGGAAGCAGTTGGCCTTCTTTGATGTAATCCAAATCTTCCAGAATCTCCGTTTTGAGTTGCAGATCAGTGTTAAAGCGGCCGGAAGTGATAATCCGGGCTGTCCTTTCTTGAAGCGAACTCACTCTGTTATTCAGCTCGGCCCATTCCTGAATCTGAGTTTCGCAACTTTTCTGGCGTTCGTGGGAACAAGCCACCGGTTTAATATCTTGCAAGTATTTTACCAGTTCGTTGATTTCAGCGATGATCGCCGTTCGGGCCCGTCCTTTGATAAACCGGGAGCGGCGTTGCTTTTTCTTCAATTTTTGACGCAAATTATAATAGACGATCGGGCACTGGGGATTTTCCCGTTCCAAACATAAACCGGAACTCAACTGAGTTAATTGTTCCGCTTCTCTGGCCAGTTGCTGCTCGAAATGTTTTTTGTCGATCCGGGCCTGATAGGTTGCGAAGTTTTGGTTCAAAATCAGGGAGATCTCTTCCTGGTCATGGTTGCGATTGAGATTTAAGACCGAATTATAAGTCAGGTTAAACTGGCTTTTTAATGGTTCAATCTCATCCTGTTTGGTACTGGGAAACTCCTCTGGCCGCAACATGCGTAAGTCGGCTAAAATATAGACGGTTCCCCGAAGGTCGATGCCTCGTCGTCCGGCCCGACCCGCCATTTGAAAATATTCCAGATTGGTCATAGGCCGGAAGGTGATCCCGTCGAACTTGGAGGGACTGTCGAAACAGACTGTTTTCACTGGATAGTTGATGCCGACCGCAAAAGTCTCGGTAGCGTACATCACCTTAATCAAGCCCATCCCGAATAAAACTTCGACGATTTCTTTCAGCCCCGGCAACAACCCGGCGTGATGGTAACCGATTCCTTTAGTCAGTAAACTACGGGCTTGAATCACCGTTTTCAAGGAACCGATGCCGTATTCGGCGATGAGACGGTCACAAACTTCCTCTGCCCGGCGTGAGTCCGTTTCGTTCAAAAAACTCCGTTGATATCCCAATTCTTCCGCTTTCAACTCACACAGCCTGCGGCTGAAGACAAAATACAGACAGGGCAACCCGTTGTTTTTATTGACATGTTTGATCAAGTCCAAATGGGTCGATTCCCATTTGCGTTTGTCGAACCCTACGAGGAGTCCCTTCAACTCCAACTCTTGCCGGTAGGCGATGATTTGTTTAAGAGTGGATGCGCCTAAATGTTTCTCGAAAACAAAGTGTTCCAGCGGGACCACCCGGTCTTTTTTGAAGATCACCTTTACTTCATGGCCTTTTATTTCCTTGATCCAACCCGCCAGTTCCAGCGCATTGGGAATAGTCGCCGACAGGCCCAGCAACCTCATTTCGGGAGGCATGAAGATAATCGATTCTTCCCAGACGGTCCCCCGTTCCTCGTCGGAAAGATAATGGATCTCGTCGAAGATGATATGGGAGATCCCTTCAAGACGTTGTCTGTCTTGATGTAAAATATTCCGGAATATCTCCGTGGTCATCAAGGTGATCTCCGCCTCAGAATTGACGACTACGTCTCCGGTGACAATCCCCACCCGTTCCGGCCCATAGAGAGCTTTGAATTCCTTGAACTTTTGATTGGAAAGGGCCTTGATGGGGGCGGTATAAATAATCCGATCGCCCTTGGCGATGGCTTGGTCGATCAGGTAATCAGCGATGAGTGTCTTTCCAACCCCGGTCGGGGCTGAAACTAATACAGAGTTCCCTTTTAGAAGTTCAGCGATGGCTTGCTGCTGAAAATCGTCCAGTTTATAATCGCGATAATACTCCGGAAGCTGCATTCTGGCTCCTCTTTTCGAAATTAACCTATTGGTATTCGGGATACGGGAGATAAAATCCTTCTCTTATATAGGATGAAAAAATTCCTAACTTAGTTTTGCATTCCTAGGTCTCCTTTGTTAAAATATGAACTTGCGTTTTGAAAATAACACGCTAATTCGTTCGTGATTATTTTCAAAACGAGTTTAAATTATGAATTTAACAAAGTAGATATAAAACCGAATGCAAAAAGTCAACTTCGGATTTTTTTCATCCTATTTACCGCTGTTATAAGTTGAATTAAATTCATTATTCTTTCATCTCGAGGCTGGTCGGAAGCTCCGCTTCCTGCTCGCCTATGCGTCCTATCCGGCTTTAGGGACCTGATGCATTTTGGGAAATTTAATTCAACTTATCTATAGGATGAAAAAATTATGATGCACAATTGGAATTTAATCAACTCATCCTATTAAAAGTATGACTCTTTTAAGGTTAAGCGATTCAAAAATACGGCGCAGTCCGAAATTGTAAAAATGATACGGTTAAATCCGAGGTCGCGCCCCTGTTCAAAAAGTCCCTTATTTACACCTTTAAAATTAAAAGGATTAACGATAATAGCAACGAATACTTTATGGAAATATATTGCCAAAATTATTATTTAGGGTTAAATAATACCAACTAAAAGGGGGAGCTTGGATGCTAAAATATGTCAAACAAATACTGTCGCTTAGTTTAGTTTTTTTGATTACAATTGGTTTAGCAATACCTGCCTTTGGAATGGAAAAACCAATCATCGGCCTACTCAAAATCAATAATTATAGCGGCGTCGACACAGTAGGCGGTAATAAACTGGAAAGATTAGTAGTTGAAGAATTTGTCGCAAATATCCAAAAACAAAGTTCGGTACAGTTCCTTGATCATGAAAAAGTCAAGGAGTTAATGAGAAAAAAAAAGCTTGATTGTTACTATGAAGCCGCAGATCTTTGCACCGTGGCGGACTTGTACTCCATCGGATCTGAGTTGGGAATGACTCAATTATTGGTTTTAGATATCAATGGTTATAGTGAAATCAAAAGAGAAAAATCCAAAAAAAGCTATCAACTTCTTCTCGGACTATATGTGGTTAATTGTATAGAATATACCGAAACGAACTATAACGGTGAAGGGTTTAGTGACGGCGCAAGGCAAGCGGCGTTTGCCAATTCAGTGTCCCAACTAATCAATAATTATCTTAGCATGGAAACAGCCGACCCAAGCTCAGGGAATATTCGTTCATCTACTGTTCAAGTAGTGGGTAATAAAACCAGTAAAATGTATCATCTGTTAAATACGAATCATGCTCCAAGCGAAACCAATTGCGAGAGTTTCGATTCCCGGATTAAAGCTGAAGAAGGGCAATATCGTCCCTGTCCGATTTGTTTTCCGTCTTATAAGAGTTTTTCATATAGCGACCGAGTTCTGGAAGAAAGGTTGGGCAGTGAGGGTTGCGGAACTATTGAATATTATTATCGCGTCGCTAATAATCCGGAATTAATCGCTTGGGTGGAAAGGGTGGCCGCCCCTTTATTGAAAGATACTTACCGCAAAAATGTTAATTATAAATTCCGGATACTAGATTCAACTGAAGTCAATGCGTTTGCCTCTCCTAACGGTTATATCTACATAACCACCGGGTTGCTCGACATTATTGAATCAGATGACGAGTTAGCTTTTATTATAGCCCATGAGATGGGACACATCGAGAAAAAACACTCGGTAATTAACTATCGCCAAAGATTGGCGGCTATGTTTTTTAGCGCTTTATTTTTAGCTTCCAATAATAACTACGAAGATTCGGAAAAAGTGTTATTAACCGCGGTCATGACCGATTTGGTTTTAAAGGGAAATTCCCGCGAACAAGAAAATGAAGCCGATGCAGTGG
>JBLNDC010000096.1:0-3951 GCA_050261255.1 Bacteroidota bacterium | reverse complement strand
AAACCCCATGCTCTCAACCACACTTTTCATCTCATCCACTTTAAAATAGTAAATAGTCAGGGTATTGCCGTCTTTAAAAAGCTTATTTAATCAACCTCCAACAACAGATCTTGATTGCTGCAAAACCCTTTTTCCAAGGCATCTTTACGCAGGGCTAAATAGAGTTCGGCATCGGTTGCATTTACGTAAGGCAACACAAACAATACGCCTACTATCAAAGCGAGTATTCCCAAGAGGTACCATCCGATAAACGACAAATCCAAGATGAACATGTTGAATTTATGGCCGTATGTCATTTCATTACTTAGTTTGATGGCCTCTTTCGACCCAATATTAGGATTATCCGCTAATATATAAGGCACCATTCGGTAAGTGTACGATTTTACGATACCGGGAATGATCAGTAGCAAGTACCAGAGAAAAAGTTGAACGCCTCTGCGGAACATAGTCCCTACTATTCCTAGATAATTTTGGCCATTGAATGCGAATCCGAAACATTTTTTACTATCTTCGTTTTGAGCCGACTTGATAAAAAAAGATCTCCCCCCGACTTCCAAGGGGTATCCCAAAAAGATCCGAAAGGCGGCAATTAGGATAATGACTATGAATACGACAATACCTAAGATAACTAAAAAGACCTCATCTGTTAGAACCGATGGCAAAGTTTCGGCGGAACGATTACTACCGCCGCCTCCGCCACTTCCGCTGTTGCATTCGGCGATTGCAATAACGATACTGATTAAAAAAGCTTTCCAATAATTTTTCCGTAAAACCTCTTTCGCCCTCAGCTTCAACTCTTTTCTAGTCCACATTTTCATGACCTCGCTTTCCGATTTATCTAGAAAAAACTCTGTTGCTTGTCGATCCACGTCAGCTCATTTTCATTTTTCGCGTGGGTCGAGTGGAAGCTGACGTGGACGACTACTTAGGGATTTACCGGTATGCCATAGCTTATCTTTACTCCAAGAAGGGTATTACTAGATTTTACTTTAATAAATATCTAAATTATCATTGATATAGCTTTATCTGATGAGGTCCTTTCTTGATTTCATCCCTAAAATTAAATTTGGTATATTTCGAATAATCATGATTATAGAACACGTATAGATCGAGATTATTTTGATCGACGATATAGGAATAGATAGTAGGATAATCTCGCTCTTGATGGGTTCGTTCCAATAGACCCCTTACCGATTTGAAATCCGGATCAATATCTTTAATCTTGTTTAAATACTGCCCGACGGTATTAAAGCGTTCGCAAGAGTACCATCCAATTTTAGGGTTGGAAAGACAAAAATTTGTAATCACTTGGTAATTATCAGTTTTTCGTAAAAAAACATAATCATTGCCGGACCACTCAATGACACATGAATCTCCGTTTCGGTCGGCGACTAATAGATGTTCTCCCGCAAATTGGCTGCAATTATAGGATCTTATTAAACCGATCACTTCTTCAATGTTCCGACATTTCTTTAATATTTTATAAATGATATCTTCATCTAATTGCTTACGATTGGAATCTTCTTTAAAACGCTGCGATGACACGCTAGCCCAATCCAGACAGATACCATGTTCATTAACTCCTGCCTGAGGGTAACTGGGCAGGTAAGAGCTCCAGCCAAACACCAAATAACTATAATCACCCTTGTTTCCCGGCACAATCCGGATTACCGGGTCGACAAAAGTCCAATCCTCATTAGCGGCAAAGTAATTTAGATTAGGTCCATTTACCTGAAATATGGTGCATGCCGAAGTTGGCTGGGTATCAAAAATAAATGCCTGGAGCAAAAAGAAGCTTAGTATTAAAAGCTTAATTTTCATATTTAAGCCCCCTAATCTAAATCAAATTTCATTGGACCCAAAATTCATTTATCAAAACCAGCGGTTTATGATCATAAATGATTGAAATCAATAAATACAACGTGAGTTTACATCCGTTATAATATTCATTATGAAAAGCCTCTCGAAAATTTTCTTGAATCGGTAACCAATATTCATGGTTATCGGAATCACGGACTAGGATTTCATACTTATAGATATCAAGGGCAAATGGTTTGCTAAAAGTTTTGGCGAATACCGCCAAGCTTTTTTGATTATCCTCCGATAACTTTCTTTCTTGTCCTAAATATTCCGCAAAGATCGAAAACGGGACTATTGGGTGGATTAGAATATTGGCTTGCCTTTGACCTGCTTTAGGTTGATGATCGGTTTCAATTCGGGTAAATTCCAAATAAATCGTGGATGGCGTATAGATTGAATAATCAATTGTGTAAGCCGGATTGGCAATAACAAATAATAATATGAAAATAATAGCCTTAATACTAGTTCTCATATTTGTTATCCTCCTCTCCATTTTTATTCTATCGAGCCGTTAATATTATTTCAGCCGAGGTATTCTACCATGTTTAATATCATTTCATTATCAGCATTTTTGAAACCGAATTTTTGATATAATGGTCTCCCCTGTTCCGAGGCGTGTAACACTAATTTTTGATAACCGAGATTTTGGGCTTCATCAATCATTTTCTGAAACAAATAGGTGGCTATCCCCCTATGTCGGTAAACAGGTTGAGTATACATATTCATGATATAGGCAACCTTGCCGGTTAAATTTCGGTATGAAGGCACAAGCGTATAAAAACAGAGCCCACTGGTTCCAACAATCCGACCATCTGCCAAAGCCAGCCAGGCAATGAAGCTATTATTGTTCAGAGTAGTCCTAAAATATTCTGTCAACGACTTTTGAATTTCAGAGTCGTTAGAATCGGTTTGAACATTACGTGTTTCTTTTAAAAACTCGATTCTAAGGCGGACCAATTCAGTTACGTCATTAATATTTGTTTTTCGGTATTCAATCATTTGACAAATTCCTATGCTTTCATCATCGTTCCTTCCCATCAAATTAATCAATAAGATTTTACCATATATATTATGAGTTAACAAATTTTTGCAACACGGAGACATTGTAATCAACCAATCCTGTAGGGGCAAAACAAATATTTTAAAGAGCCTTTCGGCTCTTTGAAATTATGAGATTTAAATTTTTTAAACTGATACACAACCCGGTTCATCCTGGGGAGTCCCTTCCCCCATTTCGTCCTCTTTGGCCCAAGCTTCGAGCTTCTCCATTGTTAGGTCATAAGTTTCCTTACAGATATCGGGCAGTTCAGCGCCGAAATCGATCCCGGCGGCTTCGAACCCGTCGTCGATTGCCTTTTTTAAAAGATCAAACTTACTTTTGTCCCCGCCGGAGATTGCCTTGGCAAAGTCAATTATCCTGTCGCTGACCTTTGCCGGGCTCAATTCCCCATTTCCCTCCAACATGGCCTGGGCTTCCTCTTGGGCTATTTCGTCGACGGTTACTTCGTCCAAATCCTCCGGCTTGATCTCGCTAATGTCCTGGAATTCCAATCCCTGGCGTTTCAGCAATGCCGCGACGATTTGCCTTAAATGGGAAAGGGCATTTTCGCTTTCATCTTTTAATTGCTGGATGGTCTTATGATCCACTTTGGGTGGGTCATAGGTTACTTTCCGCTCCAGCGTTAAAGATTCATAAGTATCCTGTTGTTGATGAGTTTGGAGACTTTTTTTGACTCCATTTTCATTCCGGTAGTCCAATTTGGCTTCCGTGACTTTGGACTTGATGGGACGATAAGAGACATCCAGTTTCGCAGTCTTCATAACATCCATGTTATTCGACCTCCTAAAAATATTTCTACCTAAATTTTCGGTAATCGAATTATTTTTTCAATGGTGATATTTCCTTTGAAAATCAAGGTATTATATGTCAAGATGCAGGTAAAAACGAGCTAAAAAATTTTTTGTTCATTTATTTTTTCAGAAATTCGTGTACTGAGGGAATTGCATAATTACCTAAACAAACCCTTTAGTCACAATATATAGTGATAAGCCCAGATGTATCTATCAATATATTGTGAGCCAAAGCTAATA
>JBLNDC010000095.1:0-5654 GCA_050261255.1 Bacteroidota bacterium | reverse complement strand
TCCTGATGGCGCACCATTTGTATATTAAGACTTTGTAATTATTGCAAAGTCTTTTACTTTTTAGCGGGCCCGGGTTCGGAAAATGGTCCATCGGGACCATTTTCCTGATGGCGCACCATTTATAAAGTTTTAAAAAATCACTCTGACTAGTTAAGTAGATTGGTTTTGTATTTTTTTAACATAGTGAATTGCCCGAAAGCTATGATGACACTGCTTTAGCGATCTATCGTCGAAAGTGTATGAATTTGGTTATTCAACCTATCCGGCAGCATGGAAGTTTTTACAATGATTCTATTGTTGTAGTAACCTTACAAAATAAAACCGAACTAACTTTTGATCTTACTTATAAGATGAAGGTTAAAAATATTACAGTAAATTTTCGGTAGGTCTCTATAATTCCTTATTATTAAAGCGAACCCGACTTCACCAAATGGAAAAATAACCTTTGCAGGAATGATGCGGAAGGAATATTTTTTGGTTTGTGTAACAATATAGTTACATGCCAAGCCTTATTATGATATAATGTAACTAAAAATTTAAGGAGGAGTGTGTTGTGAATACCTATAAAGACATTGGAATGCGTTTGAAAGATGCCCGTTCTCGGTCTGGTTTAACCCAAGATCAGGTTGCTAAGTATCTGGGAGTCGCCCGTGAGATGATCTCTTACTATGAAAATGCCACTCGTGAAATAGATTTAGTAAGCTTACAAAAGTTAGCGGATCTATATGGCTATACTATAAAGCACTTTTTGGCTGAACCAGAAAATGGTGAAATAACAATCGCTTTTCGAGCAGATGAACTTGATGAGAATGATTTAGAAGTTGTGGCGTGGGTGCAACGTGTAGCTAAAAACCTAAGAGAATTGAACGATTTACTTTCTAAGGAGTGATGTGATTGGTGGATTATGATTTTTCGGGTAAGGTAAAGGCTATTGAAACTAGAAGGTATTTTGGACTTAATGAACTTGAACCTGTAGATGTTTTTAAAATTCTTAGAGACTGTTTAGATGTCCATATCGTTTATAAACCATTAGAATCAAAAGTCTCAGGTTTCTTTTTGAGAAATGGTAAACTACAAATTGTGCTAATCAATACAGCAAAAAGTTGGGGGCATCAAAGATTTACAGCAGCTCACGAACTTTTTCATTTAAGATATGATGAAGGTTTATCACACCGAGTTTGTACAACCGGCAGGTTTGATAAAAATATACAAGAGATAGAGCGTGAGGCAGATTATTTTGCCTCCAATTTTTTATTGCCTGCTGATGGTGTGGCTGATAGAATATACAAGTACCATAAGGGTAAAAAAGAAAGATTAACAATGGGTGATCTTATTGACCTTGAACAATATTTTAATGTGAGTCACCAAGCTTTATTAACCCGGTTACAAATTCTTAAATATATTACACCTTTGGATTCAAATAAATTACGGGATGGCGTTATATCAACGGCCCGGTTGCTAGGGTATAGTGTTGATTTATATAAACCTACAAATGAAGATAAGCTCCTATCTTCGTATGCAAAAGATGCTAAAGCTGCTTTAGAAAAGGGCCTAATAACTGAAGGTAAATATGAACAGCTTTTATTAGAAGCCGGATATGCGGATTTACTGTATGGAGTTGAAGAGGTGGACTTTGATGAAGACATTTAAACTCAGTTCACCTTTTATTTTTGATACTGATTGTATTTCCGCATTTTTATGGGTAAAACGGCTTGATATTCCTGAGGGAGAATTCCCAGGAAAGATAAAAATTCCAGATCAAGTTATGGCTGAATTAGCAAACCTAAAAAAGTTTTCGGCCTATAGTTGGGTTCCAAATTTATTAGAAGCAAAGATAAAAGATCATACTTATGAACGTCTAGTAATTCCTGCTAGTGGTCCTTTAGCGGAGGAGTACATTAAACTTTTGAGGAAAATGGGCTCAGGTGAAGCTGCAGCTTTATCGCTAGTTAAACATCTAGGTGGTACGGTAGTAAGCAGCAATTTGCGGGATGTAAAAGAATATTGTGATAACAATGGTTTGGAGCTGATTAAGACTGGAGATATATTGTGCATGGCTGTTATAAACGGACGTTTATCTGAAGCTGATGGACAGATAATTTGGACAAATATGAAAAAAGCCCGAAGGCGTCTACCAGATTATGATTTTTCAGAAGAACTAAAAAGATTTAAAGCGGAATAGTTGTGATGGCTTATCCTATCTATTAAAGATATCCCATTAAACTCATAATTAACGGGATTGGGTTCGAAACAGCCCACTAGATCCTTTCTCTTAGTGCTCACAAAATTGTTAAACCTTTCGGAAATTTTCCCAGAGGTTATCTGATACAATATGCAGTTTTAAGCCAACATAAACTGGATATTTCCGTGTGCTTCGGATCTCATTAAATTTTGTAAATTATTAGCTGATGCAGTTTCAATTCCTTCTACTGCCTTGGCGACAAGTTTTTCCAACCGTTTACTTGCGCATTTAAATGCCTCATATTCGGCCCGTTTGCCTATCGTTAAGATTTGAATAACCTCTTTAGTTACACCAATAACTTCAACCTTCTCGCCAGTTATGAATATTATCCAGATCCCAGCTTGTTTAAGTTTTAACTCTTTACAACCTGCAAGCCGGGATTCCTTGTCGTTTCTAAGTGGTTTCCCAATGGTATCCGCTTCTTCAGCAAGGCGTTTTAGATACTTAGCCACTACCGGTTTCATAGAGCCGTCAAGCTCTTTAATTCTTTAACTGCTTTAAGGGTATATAGAATATGAAAGCGATCTGCATGATTATTCTAAAACTCTATCAAAAAGCTGGTATAACTTAATATTAGTATGAAGAAGCTTAAGGTTAGAGGTGAAAAAATTGGCCCTTTCGGGAGAGATATTAGGGAGACTCCGAGTTTACTGTGAAATGGTTCAAAGGGGGAAGCCTGCGGCGATGTTGCCAATCCAAGCGCGGTATGCAAACAAGGCGAAAACTATCATCCAAAGTTACGGTCTCAATGGATATCTGGAAAACCTTGCCGAGGGATGGTTGACACTTTGGATATATAAGTTTCCCCATATCTTGGAGGTAATCAAATCTGTGCCCCAGGCTCCGAGAACTGCTTATGACCATTGGGTGTTAGGAAAGCTCTTTGGGTATAGCGAAGCAGCGATTCATGAGTTTATTTGGCGCGATGAAAAGATTTTCGATTACATTTGGGACAAGGCGGAAGAGCATCGCTAGGCTTATCTAAAACTACTTCGGTACCGCAATAGTCACAAACGTAAATCCCTTTTCCTGGTTTGTCACCTGTAGCCGGCATGATGGATTCCCTCCTCTTGTAATCTAGTTAATAACCAATTCTGTAAAGATACGGAAAGTCCTTCAAAAAAAGTATAAACAATAGTATATAAATTCCATATGAAATGCAGAGCCTTTTGACCCCATTGCTTTAATAATATCCTTATGTTATTGATATACTCCCATTCTATTTTTCATGCCTTCAATTCGGTTATCATGTTATAATATTGATAAACAAAAATGTCGTACTGATACTTGCCGGTACATTCTTAATAATTTGGCATAGCCTGAGGAAAATCACTTAGCAAGCATAAATCGATGATTTTGCGGGAATCAGTATTGGAAAGAGATTTAATTAGATAATAATCCTGGATGCTACTATATTGACACTATAAAGGAGAACTAAGATGAACGAATACAACTTGGGAAATTTACGTGTGATTGAACTAACCAAACCTTTGGACCCTAAGACTGAGGAGCGGCGCTGCCATCTGTTCCGGTTCAATACCGGCGGCCCCATTCCCGACTTTCACACGATTATCGATATTACCAGCCATTTGGGGACCCATGTGGAATGCCCCTATCACCACCATAATGATTGGCCTGACGTGTCCGCCTTGCCGTTGACAACCTTTATGGGCCGGGCCCTTTATTTTAACATTGAAGGCCTCGCTCCAAACTCTTATATCACGCCGAAAGTTCTTGAAACGAAGGACCAAGGCCGACTTAAGGCGGGAGATATCGTGCTCCTTGATTCCCCCTTTAAATGCCCCCCTTTTACTGAAAAGACCAATACCAGCGAGGACAAGCGTTTATTCGTTAACCGCGAAACCGCTATTTGGCTAAGGGACAAAAAAGTGAAATGCGTTGGTTTCGGTGACGGCGTATCCATTGAAAATAGTTATGAAGATGTATCCGCCTTTCACGATGTTTTAATGGCGGAAAAGGTCGTCTTTTTAGAGGTCCTAAAGAATTTGGAACTTTTGAGGCAAGATGTTTTCTTCATGTCTTACTCTCCCCTTTTCATTAAGGGACTGGATTCCTCTCCGGTTCGGGCATACGCAATCGAAGGGATAGCTGAATTTTCTTGAAAATGTTGAGATCCTAGAAAGGATGGACATCTTATGCGAATAGCGGTTCTGGGAGCGGGCGCGATGGGTTCCTTATTTGGAGGATACCTATCGCAGCATAATGAAGTTTGGTTGGTTGATGTTGATCAGGAGAAAGTTAATAAAATCAACTGTAGTGGGATTAAAATTCGTGAACCCCAAGGTGATCTGGTTTTTCATCCAAAAGCGATTACCAATACGGCTGGTATGGATAAAGTGGACCTATTAATCATATTTGTTAAGTCGATGTATTCGCGGAACGCCTTATCCCAAAACCGGCATTTGATTGGAGATGACACCTATGTCATGACGCTCCAAAACGGCAGCGGACACCAGGAAACACTCTTGGAGTTTGCCCGGCGGGACCGGGTGATTATCGGGGTCACCCAACATAATAGTTCAATTATCGAAACCGGATATATCCATCATGGCGGCGGTGGCAAGACCAATATCGGCCTGTTGGATGGAGGAAGCGAGCGAATCCAACCAATTGCCAGGGTTTTCAACGAGTGCGGTTTTGAGACTTTCGTAGCGGACGATATTAAGCGATTGATTTGGAACAAACTGTTTTTAAATACCTCCGCCAGTGTGCTAACAGGTATTTTACAGGTGAAACTCGGCTATATGATTGATAATAAACACGGCTGGTTTTTAGTAGAGCGCCTGGTGAGAGAGGCGGTCGCAGTGGCGAACGCCGACGGTTTAAATTTTAACCCCGATGAAGTGCTTGCCAATATCAAAACGTCGCTTAGCAATTCACGGGAAGGTTATACTTCAATCTATGCGGATCTTCGTAACGGAGCCCTTACCGAGGTTGATACCATTAGCGGTTCGGTGGTAAGGGAAGGTAAACGCTTGGGAATTTCCACCCCCAGTCATGAGTTCGTGGTAGAGTTGGTCCATGCGATGGAAGATAAGATCAAAAGATAATAAAGTTATTCCACGTAAATGAGACAGGATGACAAAAAGGGGGCGTTGTCAATTTTTGCAACACCCCCTTTTATTGATTTAAGTTTTAAAAAGGTCACGTTTTATTTTTCATAATCTCTTCAACTCGTTCATTCAGATAAGCCCAACGTTCAATCAATTGTTCCAGCCGTTTTTCTAACCCTTCCCGAATGGCACTCAACTCTTGGAGCTTTAGATAATCGCTACCGGCTAGGGTTATTTCGCGCTGGTTCTCCTCCAGCTCAGCTTCCACACCCGCAATAACATCTTCAATTTCGTCAAATTCCCGTTGTTCTTTATAACTCAATTTCAAAGGAGGCGCT
>JBLNDC010000094.1:0-2842 GCA_050261255.1 Bacteroidota bacterium | reverse complement strand
ACACTCTCCTCTTTCGGGAAGGAGTTTACGAAAATATTTTTTTAAAGGACTAGTCTTCTGCAACGGAAAAAAAGCCCATTCTCAAACCATTCTGAAATTCGGAGATCATATTATTGTTTATGCCCTGTCCGAAAAGAACACTTCTTTAGAACCTGAGCCAATCCCAATTAACATCATTTTTGAAGATCAAAATTTACTGGTCATCAACAAACCTGCCTCTCAGGCAGTCCACCCTAGCGGTAACATTAAATCCCGGACTTTGTCCAATGCCGTCGCTTATTACTTTGCCCAATTAGGCATCAAGGCAAAGGTCAGGCCGGTGAATCGCTTGGATTATGGGACCTCGGGTTTAATCGTTTTCGCTAAAAGCGCCCAAGCTCAAACATTATTAAGTGAAGAGATTAGGAAAGGGCGAATCGGTAGAATCTATTATGCGATAGTCAACGGAGTAGTAAAAAACGACCAAGGAGTAATCGATCTGGCCATAGGCGAGCGAAACGGAGTTCGAACGGTTACTCCGGCCGGTAAGAACTCTTTAACCGAATATCAAACACTGAAAAGGTTTAACAACGCTTCTTTGCTGGAAATCAAGCTCCAAACCGGGCGAACCCATCAGATTCGAATCCATTTGAGCGCAATTGGACATCCGATCTACGGCGACTCGCAATACGGCGTTAAAACAGTATTAATTAAAAGACCGGCGCTCCACGCCGGTAAATTGGTCTTTCAAAATTCAACTTTTAAAGTTCCCCAGCTTCAGGCGGTATGGCCTGAAGACTTTCAAAATTTGCTGAATTTTTTGGAAGAAAGCACTCAAACCAGCAACTCACCTTCTAAGGTGAAAGTTTGAGCGCCGGTAATTCGAACAACCGCTAAATCGCCCTGTTTGATGCCGGCGATTGGTTTGAAATGGATTAATTTGTTTTGAGTATTCCGTCCCGACCAAACAGCGGGATTTTTCTCACTAACCCCTTCCACCAGAATCTCGCTTAAGGAACCGATAAATGCCTGGTTTTTTTCGTAAGAGATCCGGTTTTGAATTTCGATTAGCTGATTCAGTCGTCGTTTTTTATCAACCTCCGGTGTTGGGTCTTCTATCTTAGCTGCCGGAGTGCCGGTCCTTGGTGAATAAATAAAAGTAAAGGCCCCATCAAACCTGACTTTCTCAACCAAATCGAGAGTATCCCGAAAGTCTTCTTCCGTTTCACCGGGAAACCCTACGATAATATCGGTCGTCAAGGCCAATCCTGGTATATTGCTTTTAATCTTTTCCACCAAGGCCAAATAACTTTCCTTAGTATAATTCCGGTTCATCAACTTTAATATCCGGCTGCTTCCGGCTTGCATCGGCAGGTGGAGATGGCGACAAATATTATGGTGGCCGGCCATGACTTGGATTAGCTCTTCGGAAAGGTCTTTCGGATGGGATGTCTGGAAACGAATCCGCGCTATATCCAAAGCGGCGATTCCCTCGAGTAATTTTGCAAAGTTCCAGTCTTGGCCAATAAGGTCTTTGCCGTAGGAGTTGACATTTTGCCCGAGTAAAGTAACCTCCTTAACTCCCGAAGCGGCCAGGTCTTTAATCTCAGTTAAAATGTCACCGGGCTGCCTGCTTCTTTCCCGGCCCCGAACATATGGGACAATACAATAGGAACAAAAATTGTTACACCCGTACATAATCGTAACCCAGGCTTTATAGGGATCGTTTCTCTTGACCGGCAAGCCTTCATGGATCTCGCCTTCGCTATCCCAAACTTCGTATACTTGAGATCGTTTCTTTTCTATCTTTTCCAATAATTTGGGCAGTTCGTGGAGGTTATGAGTACCAAAAACCAAATCGACCTGAGGATAAGATTGATTGATTTTCTCCACCACCGTAGGTTGCTGCACCATGCAGCCGCATACTCCGATAATACAGTCGGGGTTTTCTTCTTTGAGGGCTTTTAAGTTGCCGATATTTCCGTAAAGCCGGTTTTCAGCATTTTCCCTGACGCAACAGGTATTTAAGATGATTAAGTCAGCCTCTGGTTGGGAAGCGGCTAGGGCATAGCCCATTTTTTCTAAGATTCCGGCCAAAACTTCCGAATCATGCACATTCATTTGACAGCCGAAAGTGGTAATATGATATTTTTTCAAGATGGATTCTCCTGGGTTTAATGATTTTTTATTTAGTAAATACCCATTCGGTATAAATTTTACTATTAACTGTTTCCCTCAATTTTAGGTGAATAGTCACTCGGAGAAGGTTAAATCTTAGTTCAAACTATATTCTTTTTCAAAAAAGCTTCCACTTTCCCCCAAACTGTCTCCAAATTCAAATTCCGCAAACATTGCTGGGAGTCGCATTTTCGTTTATTACAAGGCTGACAAGCTAAATTCCGGTTAAAAACAACCGCTTCCTTTTGGTAGGGTCCGTGAACTAAGGGATTGGTAGGGCCGAACCAGGCGAAAACCCTAGTCCCTACCGCCACCGCCAGATGCATCGGGCCTGTGTCCCCGCCAATATAAAACCTGGCTTTGCTAAGCAATACAGCTAATTCCCTCAGGTTGAACCGTCCGATAGTATCCATAGGATTTGTTTCAGCTAACTCAAGCACTTGATCGGCAATTTTACGGTCCAATTCCGACCCGATGATTAAGACTTTACCGTATTTGCTTAACCGGTCGGCCAAACCGGCCATACCTGCAGGGGTCCAGGACTTATTGGGCCAACTGGTACCGGGCGCTAAACAAAAATAATCTCCCCTGATCCCGTGTTCATTTAAAAACTGGTTAACCGTCCCTTCCTCAGGAGTATAATCCGGTAAAACAAATTGGACCGGACCGCCTTCAACCCCTAGCC
>JBLNDC010000093.1:0-2513 GCA_050261255.1 Bacteroidota bacterium | reverse complement strand
ATGACTAAATCAGCCAAATCACGTTGGCCTCTGGCGGCAATTATCGCAACCCGTTCCAAAAGCGGGGAATCCAACCCTTCAATCGGCATTTTCGATTCCGCCAAAATTCTTAAAGCGGCCTCAATCCCCAATTTAATTCCATCGATTACTTTGATGACCGGAACGCCCTTTAATACCTGATTTACCCCTTCGGTAACCAAAGCCTCCGCCACCAGCGAGGCGGTAGTAGTGCCGTCTCCCACCTTCTCCTCGTGAAGTTGGATGGCATTAATAAAGATCCGGGCTGCCGGGTGAGTTATATCGATGGTCTTCAAGATGGTGGCCCCATCATTAGTGATGATTGCTTCACCAGCTTCACCCACTAACATGCAATCCAAACCTTTGGGCCCGAATGTCCCGGCAACGATTCGAGCCAGAGTCCGAACCGCTTCCGCGTTAGTCGTTAGAGCCGTCAGAGGTTGATTTGTCCCGGACCACTCCGGGTTTTGATTGACTGCCATTTTAACCTCCAATTCTATATGCCAGATCAGTTTAATAAAACTTGGTTTCAATTAAACCAAAACTGGAAGACTAAGGTTATTATTGACAGTCTCGACAAAGCATAGTCTAAACTACAAATTGAAATCCAACCAAAGGAACGGTTGATTAATTTAATCGTTTGGGTTAAAACGGAACCAAGATGTGGATTACTAGGGATTACGTTTACAGATTCGGGTCAACAGGTCGCTTAGTATTCCAGCTGTATATTCAACTATCGGCAACACTTTAGCGTATTCCATCCGGGTCGGCCCTAATACTCCGATTACACCCACTGTCCTCCCGGCAATCTCATAACCAGCGGTAACTACGCTACAGTCCTGGATTCCATAGTTCTCATTTTCGCTACCGATCTTAACTTTAGCTCCTCGTTGTAGATTATTAGTTAACAGTTTGTATAAGTTCTCTTCTTCCTCCAACACTTTCATTAACGGTTTAAATTTAATAATATCAGCAAACTCCGGCTGTTCGAGAATTTTGGTGGCGCCGTCTATAAAGACCCGTTCCTGGGAATGTGCAGTGACTGATTTTAATAAGATCTTAATGGCTTCGCTAAAAAATTCATCCTGAAAGACCATTTCCGATCGAATCTCTTTGATAAAATTGCTCTTGATGTCCTTCAAGTTCATTCCGCGCAATTTCTGATTCAGCAAGTTGGATATCCGGTCCAATTCAGTGTCGGTAATTCCATTTTCCAACTCGATTACTTTGTTCTCGACATAGCCGGTATCAGTTACTATTATGACCAAAATGGTATTTTCGGAAAGTTTTATCAGTTGGATATGCCGGAAGATAGCGGTTTGAATTTGAGGTCCAAGCACCATCGATGGATACTTGGTCATTTGGGTTAAAATCTTTGATGTTTGATGGATTAAAACCTCGATTTCATGATGGTGTTTCTCCAACTCGCGGTAGATTAATTCCACCTCATGTTCGTTCAGTTGCCGCATGGACATTAAAGCATCCACATAATATCGATATCCTTTCTCAGAAGGAACTCTTCCGGCGGACGTATGGGGTTGTTCCAAATAACCGCCTTCTTCAAGATCGGCCATTTCATTGCGAATGGTAGCCGGCGATAAACCAAGGTCGTATCTTCGGGCAATGGTTCTCGATCCTACTGGTTCAGCCGAAGAAATATAATCATCGGTTACAACCTTTAAGATTTGTTTTTTCCTTCCGTCAAGCTCGGAGGCCATAAAAGCACCCCATTTCAAGCATTTTTGTTAGCACTCTAAGCCAACGAGTGCTAAATCTACTTAAAAAATATCACTGCTATTTAGGTTTGTCAAGTATTTTAACATCTCTTTATAATATTTAGAATTCTGCCAGATAACTTGAGACTTGAGCCAGTCTAAAATCCCGAACTCTTAGATTCCGAGAAGCAACGAACTAATCACACTATTGCTCAACCCAATTCCGGCATCGGTCAAAGCCAAACGGGATTCGTTCAAGACTAGTAATTTTTGTTCCAAAAAATTCGTTAAATATGGTTCGGCTGTTTTTAGAAGATCAATCCCGAATTCGGCCTTATATTTACCAAGGTCCACCCCGGCGCGGAGCCTTAGACCCAACATCAAAGCCTCAGCCGCTTTTATTTTTGGGCTTAATTTTTCTCGACTTTTAATCGGAGAGGTCCCTTGGCAAACAGTTTCGATATATACCTCGGGGTTTTCAATATTATACCAGCGTTCCTCGGCAACAGTCGAATAAGCTCCGGCCCCGAACCCCAAATAGTCGCCGCCCCGCCAATAAACCAGATTATGTGCGGATTGAAACCCTGGTTTAGCATAGTTTGAGATCTCATAGTGCTGATACCCTTTGTCCGGAAGGAAGGTCATGGCTAAGTCCATCATTTCCACAACTTCATCTTCAGCCGGCAATGATTTCAAACCCAGTTTCACATCCTCGGCTAGTTGAGTTCCTGCTTCCAGCTGTAAGCCATAAGCCGAAATATGTTCCGGCTGTAAAGCAGT
>JBLNDC010000092.1:0-7106 GCA_050261255.1 Bacteroidota bacterium | reverse complement strand
CTTTTGACCATTCCAAACGGTTAAGTTAACATTGGTCAATGAGAGGCCCTCAAGTTGTCCAGGCCATTCCTCCCTAATAACCAAAGGCACTAAGGATGGAAAGCACGGAACCAAGGTATGGCCCGCCGCTTCAGCCCAATGTAGCCCGTCGCCGGTACTGCCGGTTCCGGGATAAGAAAGGCCGCCGGTTGCGATAATTACTGCCGGGGCTTGTATTTCCTTACCATTGTCACAACGGACGCCGGAAACTCTTTTTTCAGCTTCATCAATCGTTAGGGAGATTACCTTGGTCGAAGTTAAAACCGTTGCCCCTAATCGTTGGAGTTGCCGACCGATGGCGTCCACCACTTCTTGGGCTTGATCGGAGGCTGGAAATACCCGGCGGCCCCGTTCAACTTTTAGTTTTACTCCCAATTCATCCTCGAATAACCGAATTACGTCTTCCGGGCCAAACCTCCGAAACGCACTATATAAAAAGCGGCCATTTCCAGGAGTATTTTTGATTAACTCCCCGATATCAGCTTGATTGGTCAAATTACAACGCCCGCCGCCGGTAATAGCTAATTTTCGCCCCAGGCTTTTATTTTTTTCGATTAGGGCTACCGCTGCGCCTTTTTTAGCAGCAACAAGAGCCGCCATTACTCCGGCGGCCCCGCCTCCCACTACGATCAAATCAGATTTCAACTTACTCGGTTCCTTTCGGCGAGATGTTTCTCGATTAACTCATTGATATGGGGTATTGCCTCTGCTGCTGCTTTGCGGCCGATCTCAATGCACTCCTCCGCCATCCCGAAATCCATCGTGCCAATCTTCCCCAATTCGGGGGCAATGACCAGATCGGCGGCAGGCAGTTGGGCAGAGTCCAATCGGTTCCCCATAATATCCATTACTTTCGACATCACATCAAACAGATTTTTAACTTGGTGTTGGGTATGGTCGAATCCGACATTGACCCCGATCGTCAAATCCCCCTGCATCATTTTAGCGATATTCACCGGGACACCGGCGACAACCGCCCCGTCCACCAAAGTTTTACCTTCCAAAACCACTGGGGTAAAAACACCTGGTATCGAAATACTAGCCCTAATTGCCGGGGCCAATGGGCCTTCTTTAAAAACAACCGCTTCACCGGTATGTAAATCAGTGGCTACAGCCCAAAAATTA
Organism: Bacteroidota bacterium; assembly: GCA_050261255.1. Lineage (GTDB taxonomy): Bacteria > Bacillota > UBA4882 > UBA8346 > UBA8346 > JAAYHS01. The sequence goes on along the minus strand of JBLNDC010000092.1, from coordinate 5,942 downwards.
AGAAAGGTATCTTCAAAATTTTTACCCTTCGTCAGCAGGTCGATTAATGCTTGCACCTTTGCCCCATTAACCAAACCCAAACGCGGAAATTTGATGTCAATCAGGTCTTCCCAACCCAGATACTCCACCAATCGGCCTAAATAGTAGATATCGGTTTTAACCGCATAGGTGCTCCCTACCAGAGCTCCCATACTGGTGCCGACAATTCCATCTAGGATAATCCCATTTTCTTGGAATACTTGCAAGAGGCCGATATGGGCGAAACCTCTAGCTCCGCCGCCTCCGAGAGCCAAGATAATTCGAGGATAATCTCTTTCAACCATCGGGAAACACCTTCATTTAACAGGTTAAACAAGATATTAGTGTGGCGACAAGCATTAGAAATGCCATAAACCCTCTATGGCAAGGATGAAAATAGGCGACAGAACGCCGCTATTTCGAACTAACGCCTCGCGCCTCTAACCTTATAAAGCGGTTTTATTAATTTATTCGCGGTAACCCGTTCTTCACCTTCCAAACAAGGAAATTTTAGACAAAGTTAACTTTCTTACTTGATGTAATCAGGAGACAAAATACATTAATTCCACCTCAATGTACTTCCGTGGTAAAATCATAGTCACCCCCGTTTTAGCTTTTCCCTCCCTCTTACTCATGCCTAAAAAATCACGCAGTTATTAAATGATCGGCGTTCCGAAGCACAACAGTTGCCACATCTTTTTGGGGTTTAATAATTGCCTGCTTGATAACTTCCTCAATTCGTTCTACGGGAATAATCTGGATGGCACTCTCCGATTCGAACATCTCTTGCCAATTTTCTTTGGGGATTAATACCTTTTTAGCCCCAGCCTCGATGGCGGCTGCTATCTTGGGAACAACACCACCAATGGGCATTACCCCGCCTCGAATCGAGATCTCTCCAGTCATGGCCAACTCATTGTCGACCGGCTCGCCGGTGATCGCCGAATAAATAGCAGTTGCTAAAGTAATACCCGCGGATGGCCCGTCGATGGGGACTCCTCCCGGGAAATTAATATGTAAGTCATAATCTGCTGGATTAACATTTAAAAACTTCCTAATTGCGGTCAAAACATTCTCCACCGACCCCAGAGCCATACTCTTACGACGAATAGTCCTTCCCGCTTGCCCCATCTCTTCTTCGTCAACTACTCCAGTAGTAGTTACCCGCCCTTTCCCTGGTTCAGCCGGAATTGCCGAGACTTCAACCTGAATGACGGAACCCATATTCGGTCCGAACACCGCTAGTCCATTTACATATCCCACTTGAGGTTGGGGGGGTACCTTGACATTAGGCCGTGGCGAATATTGGCTGCTATGGATCACCCACTCGATATCTTTGACCATGATATTATTTCGGCCTTCAGTAATCGCCAATCCAGCGGTAATTTGAATCAAGTTCACCGCATCTCGTCCGTTGGTAGCGTATTTGGTAATGATCTCCAGCACGCCCGGTTCATACTCGAAATTAATCTTTGCAATAGCGTTACGCGCAATTAGCCTCACATCACTGGGGGACAAATTATTAAAAAAGATCTCGACGCACCGGGACCGAATCGCTGGAGGAATCTCTTCAGCGGTACGGGTGGTTGCGCCTACCAAACGGAAATCGGCGGGTAGGCCGTTTTGGAAAATATCATGAATATGTTGAGGGATATTAGTATCTTCGGAACTATAATAAGCGCTTTCTAAAAAAACCTTCCGATCCTCCAATACTTTTAAAAGCTTATTCATTTGAATGGAATGTAGTTCGCCAATTTCATCAATGAAGAGGATTCCGCCATGGGCTTTGGTGACCGCGCCCGGTTTCGGTTGCGGAATTCCCGCCATCCCTAATGGCCCGGCTCCTTGATAAATCGGGTCGTGAACCGAACCGATTAACGGATCGGCAATGCCCCGATCGTCGAATCTGGCGGTGGTAGCGTCAATTTCAACGAATTTGGCGTATTCTTTAAAAGGAGATAACTTTTGTTTCTTGGCCTCTTCCAATATAACCCGGGCTGCGGCTGTTTTCCCAACTCCGGGCGGGCCATAAAGAATGACATGTTGTGGATTGGGACCGCATAAAGCGGCCCGCATCGCTTTTAACGCGTCATCTTGTCCGATTATTTCCTCAAATGAACTAGGCCTTGTTTTTTCGGACAACGGTTCAGTCAGGGAAATCCGGCGCATTTTTTGAAGTTTTTCCATTTCTTTGCGGGATTCACGGTCAACGGCGACTTTATTCCCCTGTTGGGACCGGAGTAAGTTCCAAAAATACAACCCGATTACGATTGCAAAAAAAAGATTAATCAACCCGATAATATTGGCAACAAATTCCATTCTTCCGACTCCTTTCTCAGGAAACTTGCCAATAGTATCTGCCGAAATATACGATTTTAAACTGATTTTCGGATTATTTTAGGGCTCCTGGTTTTTTTATATCGTGCTCGTGCTCAGCGAAGCGGTGCTCGACCTCGTAATCGTATTTCTCGACTTTTTTAAAGGTTTCTCGATTACGATTACGCGCACGCGCACGAGCACGACGATTTCAAATTGTATCTTTTTTTTAGGTTAAGTGTTTAAGCGTGAAAAAAGGACCCGGGGTTGTTGCCCCTGGTCCATCTCGACTAAGCTGTTTCTTCTTTCTTTTTCTTACGCGATTCGGCGGCTGTCACTAAGATGGGTTCGCCTTTTTCTTCAACCATTTTTTTAGTGATTACACACCTTTTAACATCGGTTCGCGAGGGAAGTTCGTACATTAAATCAAGCAATAAAGTTTCAAGTATCGCTCTTAACCCTCGAGCCCCGGTGTTGCGTTTAATCGCCAGTTTGGCTATTAAGTCCAAAGCCTCGGGTTCAAACGAAAGGTCGATTGAATCCAACTCGAACATTTTTTGAAATTGTTTAACCAAAGCGTTCTTAGGCTCATTTAAAATCCGGACCAAAGCTTTTTCATCCAAAGCGTCCAAGGCCACCACAATCGGCAATCTGCCGACAAACTCCGGAATCAAACCGTATTTCAATAAATCTTCCGGCATTATTTGACGGAGGATCTCGCCCAAAGGCTTTTCAATTTTGGGTTTAATCTCCGCTCCAAATCCCATTAACTTTTTCCCGGTACGGGCTTCGATGGTTTTTTCAATACCGTCGAATGCTCCACCGCAAATAAACAAGATATTAGTGGTATCGACTTGAATAAATTCCTGATGCGGATGTTTGCGCCCGCCTTGGGGGGGTACCGACGCGATCGTGCCCTCCAAAATTTTTAATAAAGCCTGCTGGACTCCTTCACCGGAAACATCTCTAGTAATCGATGGATTTTCCGACTTCCGGGCGATTTTATCGACTTCGTCAATATAAATAATCCCCTTTTCGGCCCGTTCAACGTCATAATCAGCGGCTTGGATCAGCTTTAAAAGAATATTTTCAACGTCTTCGCCCACGTATCCGGCTTCAGTCAATGAAGTGGCGTCGGCAATGGCGAAAGGAACATTCAAAATTTTGGCCAAGGTTTGGGCTAATAAGGTTTTACCGCAACCAGTCGGGCCAAGAAGTAAAATATTACTCTTTTGTAATTCTACGTCCTCAAACCGCTCATCGGAGTTAATCCGCTTATAATGATTATAAACCGCCACCGACAAGATTTTTTTGGCGTCATCCTGCCCGATTACGTATTGATCCAAAATTTCCTTAATTTCTTGTGGTTTTGGATTATTGACCAGATCGAGATTGACTTCCTCATTAAGTTCTTCATCAATAATCTCATTGCAAAGTTCGATACATTCGTCACAGATATAAACCCCGGGACCGGCGATTAACTTCTTGACTTGTTCTTGGGTTTTTCCACAAAATGAACACTTTAATTGGCCTTTTTCGTCTCCGAACTTAAGCAAAATCTCACCTCATTTCGGAATTATTCTCGGTCGGTCACTTCTTTTTATTGACAAAAATTTCATCTACTAAGCCATATTCTTTGGCTTCCGCGGCGGACAGCCAATAATTCCGATCAACATCCCGTTCAATCCGTTCAATCGGTTGGCCGGTATGCTTCGAAAGTATCTGGTTGCCGATTTCCCTTAACCTTAAAATCTCGCGGGCTTGAATATCGATATCGACTGCCTGGCCTTCAGCGCCGCCATGAGGTTGATGAATCATTACCCGGGAATTCGGTAAGGCATACCGTTTGCCTTTGGCGCCGGCCGCCAGTAAAATCGCTGCCATACTCGCGGCAATACCCACACAAGTGGTTACTACTTGAGGTTGAATGTATTGCATGGTGTCGTAAATTGCCAGACCGGAATAGACTACCCCTCCGGGGCTATTGATATACAAGTTAATATCTTTCTCAGGATCCTCGCTGGCCAAGAAGAGCATCTGGGCGATTACCAAATTGGCTACATTATCGTCAATCGGCCCTCCCAAAAAAACGATCCTGTCCTTTAATAGGCGAGAGAATATATCATAGGCACGTTCCCCGCGATTGGTTTGTTCAACTACCATCGGCACTAGATTCATTTCAATCAACCTCCGGTTCTATTTTACAACCTCAATTGCCGTAGTATTTTCCTTAATAAAGTCGGACGCTTTCTCAAGTAAAATCGCTTGTTTGATCGAGCTCAGCTGGCCTTTGCTTTCTAAAGTTTCTCTAAGTTTAGCGGAGTTCTTTTGTTGATAACGTTCCGCCAATTCTTGGAGCTTTTCATTCAACTCTTCCTCGGTAACTTCCAGATTTTCGGCTTGAGCGATATTACTTAAAACCAAATCAGTCTTTACTCTTTTTAAAGCTTCCGGGCGAAAATCTTCCAGTACCTCTTCCCTGCTTTTCTTAACGTAATCAAGATATTTATCCAATGTCAAACCTTGATAAGCCAGGTTGTGCTCGAAACGATGGAGCAGGTCCTCCATTTCCCGTTTGACCAAAGTTTCGGGCGTTTCGAACTCCGCGTTTTCAACGGCCCGATTAACAGCGGCTTGAGTGAAGTTCGCTTCCGTATCTTGTTTGGCCCATTCAATCAATTTTTCACGAAGGTCGGCCTTTAAATCATCAATTGTCTCAAAGTTCCCGACACTTTTAGCGAATTCATCGTCGGCCACGGGTATTTCCTTAACCTTAATCTCTTTCAAGGAAACTTTAAAAGTAGCCTCTTTTCCGGCCAGATCTTCCCGGGGATAGTCTTTGGGAAAAGTCACTTTAATATCTTTATCGGTCCCGACTTCCATTCCGATTAATTGTTCCTCAAAACCCGGGATAAAACTTCCTGAACCGATTTCCAACGAGTAAGCCTGGGCCGCTCCGCCTGAAAATGGTTGGCCGTCGATATATCCTTCAAAATCGACAATCGCAAAATCCCCTTTTTCAAGGTTCTTTTTATCGCTAAGCACCAATTCGGCATGGCGTTCTTGGAGCGATGTCAATCTTTCAGCAACTTGCTCATCTTTGATTTCCACCTTGGGCTTTTCTATTTCCAATCCTTTATATTGGCCCAATTTGACTTCGGGGAGTACTTCCACAGTTGCTTTAAAAGTGAAAGGTTTTCCAGCCTCAAAAGCCTCTTTTACGTCAAGTTTAGGTTGGTCGATTGGTTCCAATTTATATTCTTCCAAAGCTTTCAGGTAACCTTTAGGAAGAATAATATCAATGGCTTCCTCATACAACACTTCCTTGCCGAATTGTTTCTCAAGAATAGCCCGGGGGACATGGCCCTTACGAAAACCGGGAATATTTACTTTTTTAACAACCCTTTTATAGCTTTCCGCTAACGCCTCTTCGACTTCCTCCGCGTTGACTGTCACTTCCAAGGCGACAAAATTCTTGTCTAGCTTTTCCAAGTTAAACTGCATTTATGCTCCTCCCGAATCTGTACTATTATATGTGCGCCGTTAGAGTTTCTTTCCCTACTAACAGCATTTCGACAGTTTGTTTTGAAAATCCTCTTCTTTTACTA
>JBLNDC010000091.1:0-5632 GCA_050261255.1 Bacteroidota bacterium | reverse complement strand
TTAACCGAAAGCGGGTTTTAGACCCAACTGCGACCCCTCGCCCCTAAACAGGGGCAACCACCATTCACGGAAGCCTAAAATCTCATCCTCCGCAGGCTATGTTTTTCGAACCTGTGGAATCTTTTGATTTTTTTCGCTGCGAAGGATGGTGGTTATCCCTATTCAGGGACAAGGGGTCCGGTTTTAGACCCAACTGCGACCCCTCGCCCCTAAACAGGGGCAACCACCATTCACGGAAGCCTAAATTGTCCCTTCAGGCTATGTTTCGCGAACCTGTAGAGTCTTTTGGTTTTTATCGCTACGAAGGATGGTGGTTATCCCTATTCAGGGACAAAGGGTCGAAGATCCGGTACGAAGAAGGGAAACGGGGATCTTTTCAGGATGAAAATGACACCATTTATCAGGTTTATCTGGGGCCGGTTGCTGGAGATGCTGGAGACGGTGTTTGTGAAGTGGATTTGAGGTGATGTACACCGAGAGCCGCGAGTTAAAACCCACGGCTCCGAGTTTTCAATCAAGCCGGTTGAAACCGGCCGGTGTATTCGGTAGTGGTTTGAAATATTCTTACTATGACTCTTTCATAATATCCAAGAAATCATCCAAACTATACGCGCCTTCCAAAGAGTTTTTATCGAAGACCATGAAATACTTGAACCGATCGCTCTCCGCTTTGTTGGCTCAAGCCTGGCCTAGCTTTAAATTGACACGACGATATAATGGGGATATTGGTTAAATAACATAAATTTATAATGTGCTCAAAATTTCCGCCCAATGTTTACGGTCGTTAAATTCCAATTTTAATTCTTCCCCTACAGATCCAACGTTAATTAAGAATTGCCTTCGTGCGGATTCTCCTAGTAATGATAATGCCCATTAAGAAATTCTATGGCTTCAATCGTATATATATTTAATCCTGTGGTAAATTCCTTTTCGACACGTTCATCTACTCCTTCGCCAACTAAAGGATTAGCACGGATAAGAAACATCAGTTCTGTTACCGCATTAGCTCTACAGCTCCGAATTTTATCCTCCAATAATTGTAAGGTTAAAGTCGTATCTTTGACTTCAACGGCTAATTTGGTTTCACCATCTTTCCGGCAATCGATATCGGCCGGCCGGCCGCCGGGTGTATCTGGAACATTAACCGGAGCGCTAAAAACTTCTTCATAGATGTTCCATTTTGATTTAAAAGTTCTGAATAGCGCAACTAAAACTGCTTGTAACCGCGCGCCGCCCGAACGGGCATTCAAATACAAATCTAAGGCGTTCTTAGTTGCTTTCAATGAAATCCTCATGGGAACAACATAGTTAACTTGAGATTCTTCCTGAATTCGCCGGATCTCCAATAAAACTTGTTTAAATAGATTTATAGTATACGCTTCTTCTTTACGTTCTTCTACTTCAGCAAATATGTTACATAATAAATCCCATGTTTCAACATCGTTTCGATTACCTCGAAAATCATCGGAAAATTCCGGAACACGCAAAGGATTATTAACGTAAGGGTCATTTGATTGTCCCAATGGTATTCCTTCTTTTCGTTCCCATGGTACAATTACATTTTTGCAGACATCACGAGCGTTAAAGTTTCCAACTCCATTAGTCCTAGTTTCTTGAATACATCTACTATCAAGGCTATCATCCGTTAATTTAGCTAATAATTGGGTGGGAAGCGCATATCGATATGATTTATCGGACGTTCGTAATATAGATTCGATTATCTGCCTTATCTCCGGGATAAAATCTTGATTGATATCAGTTTCTAAAATCTCATTCCAGTACCTATATAGAGTTTCCGTGCATTGATCATAAAACAATTGTGATTCGCCGCTTTTTCTCGCCACTTTTTTAGTCTCCTTACTAATAATTAACCCAAAGGGCTTCCTGACGAATAGTTTTTACCGAGTGACACAGGCGGGGTGATGCGTCAATCCGCCGCCAATCACCGTATAAATCCTGCATTAACTCACAAACATAACCCGACACGGCTGCTTTTCCTTGAATCTTATGAAGAACCTTCGCTAATTCTTGATGTTCTTCATTAGTCATTTCAAATGAATAGGCTTTTGAGTCACCACGTGACTCATGGGGATAAGGCGGATCGCAATAAAATAAAGTATCTTCGCTATCATAAGCCTTAATTACATCAATAGCCGGTCGGTTATCAATTTGAACCCTAATCAAACGGCTTGCAATTTCCACTAAATCATAATATCCACCTAACCATCGTGATACCGCTCCTCCCATTCCCCGTCTGCTAGTGTCCCGACAAGTGGCCCACCTTCCGGGGGAGGCGGTTTGCGCGAGTCCTGTCCGGGCTTGCCGTGCTCTAATATAAAACCTACGCGCTCTTTCAAGTTCCGACAATCCCTCTTTAGGAGCTTGAATAGCCTTAACAAATTCCTCGCGGCTGAAGGGAGTTAAAGCAATAGCTTCAATTAGTTTCTCTTTTTCTTCACGTAATACTTTGAAAAAATTAACAACCTCGCTATCAAGATCATTATAAGTTTCCACGGGAGACGGGGTTCGATTAAGTAATACCGCTGCCGAACCACCAAATGGTTCACAATAGTGATTACAAGAAGGCAATAAAGGCAACAACCATGATCAGTGCGAGTATTTGCCGCCATACCATCCGAATGCCAATTTATGTTTATGCTTTACCGGTTTTGTTACTCCAGCTTGTAATAACATTGAATCTACAAGATGAAGTTCAGCCATTTTAAAACCACCTCTAAACTTATTTAGTTTTCTGGAAACAAAAAAATTTTTCCTGCCAAAACGCTTAGCTCTGCCAAACGAATGTTCGTTTGTATTTTACTATAACAATTTGCTTGTGTCAATAATTGTAAAACCATAGCCCCTATGACTATGGTCAAATGTGTTACTTAGAGAGATGAAAAACTCTTTATCCCAAAACTCTCCTGAGCCTTTTTTAATCTTCGAGTCATTGACATTATAATTATAAATCATTAAAAACCCAGCCTTCATTTCCGATATTGCCGCTGCCGGTTTCTTGTTTTGTTTGGCCGGTGGAAGCGCTGAAACTATATCGATGTTCCAAAACACGAAAAGGGACTTCTTGGTGATGGTTGATGACTTTTTCTTTTCCGGTCCAGGTTAGGGTTGGCATGATATATCCTCAATATTTGTATTTATTCTATAATTCTTTGGGAATTCGGAGGAATCCTGCTTGTTCTTCATTCTCCTCTTGCGGCAAAAAAATTGTATCAATTGAATAGCCTTCTTTGTATTCATCGGAGGGAATTGCTGGATATCTTTGGAGATACTATTATTGCCACGGCTATTCTGGATCGGTTGTTACATCATAGTGTGGTAATTAATATTAAGGGTGAATCTTTCCGGCTTAAAGAGAAGCAACGGGCCGGCCTTCTCAAAAAGTCGGATGATTAATTAATCTAGGTGGGTGAAAATTCATTTGCCGTAATTGATGAATTTTCAATTGCCATTGACACCGCTTTTCGCGGTATGTCATATATCGTCTGCGGGTTTGCGACGTCGCCGGACCCTAGTGACACTTCGACTTGGGTCCGGCGATGTGGGTGAGGCTACTGCTTTCATTCCACATTCTTTATGGCCGAACCCCTTGCGCAAACCCTTGCTGTTATACGAAGCCGCATCGCCCCACGAAGCTGAAGGTCGCCAAGGAAGGCGACCACTTACTCTTGATTATCCAATACTAAAGCTTTTGGGTATCTCCTTCTATTAGTATTAGAAATAAATAAAAAACTTGATGCTAATGACATGATAACAATGCCCATTATTATTAAAATCCACTTTTCTCTTTCAGGTTTAATTTCTGTGAACTGTTTAGGTATTTTTTCAAAATAAAGACCCAATATTATTAACATTAAAGCAAAAATAAAGTTTAAAAAGGATGAAATTTTAATAACCTTATAAGATATTTTTCTAAATATATTACTATTGGGTCGAATTCGAAGATTAGTTGGTTCTGTTACATATCCATAGTCAATAATACCTTTTGGAATTCCTTTTATCACACCTTTTATTTTTGGATATTTCTTTTTCCCAGTATGTAAAAACTCTATTACAGCACCATCTTTAGGATCTAGGAAATCAAAGTTAATAAATGCTTCACCATTGTTTGAACTTGATAATTCAATGGTAAAATTATTTACTTCTCTTGTCTTCTTGGTTATTTCTACAGACAAAATTTCTGCTTCTTCGAATGAAACTCTAATTCTTTCTGATGGAACTATATCATTTCCGTTAATTGTTTTTTCTCCATCATTCCAAAAAAACAAATAAGTTTTTGCTAATCTTTCTATTTCTTTGTTTTTATAAGAAATGTTTATTCCTTTCAAAAATTGGTTTGTTTCTTTATTTATGATCCCGATGGATTTCATTTGATATGCGGGTCTTGCGCCTATTTGTGATTTTCGATAAAAATATAAACTTATGATAAAACTTGTAAGTATACTTATTAATCCTATTAAAGTTCCAATCCAAGCTTCATTAAATAGACTTTTAATGAACTGCATATAAGTACCTCCCCGTAACTCATTTCTATCAAATAAACCTGAAATCTTTTAAGTAAAGCGCACGATGCGCGTTTCTTTGCGTGCGGTTTTGTATAACGTCCGCGAGTTGCAGAAGCCGTTCCGCCTTACTTAGCTCCTAAGTTAGGCGGAACGGTTTGGGTCGGAGTGCCGGAACTACCCAGATTTTTCACTAACCGGTACGGAGCCTGCAACTCGTTGTTAAACGTCGTAAACGCCTCCCAATAAATAGCCACGGAGGGCATATTCTTTTATTTTTTAGTTGGTTTTAAGTACTCCAATTTTCGATAAAACACCTGCTACACTTGTTAAAACAATTAACATTACTAATATTACAGATAAGATATTCCATGCTTTTTTAGGTTTCTTATACCACATAAAAAGTAATACTGAAAATAATAATGAATAAACCAAACACTCCGGTACACTTAATAAATGATTTTGTATAGGTATTTTTGTATAAATGATACCTTCTAATGTGCCAAAGGTTGGTGATTGAGGAGAAAATAGCGAGAATCCTGCTAAAAGGAGGAATAATTTTATCCAACTTTTTTTACCTGAGATAAATACCGATTTAAATGGGAAAAGATATAATGACATAAAAAAACCATTAATTATTTGTAGACCCGGGCCTGCGGCAACAATTGGCGAATCTACCGGACGCATTAGTAGGGATAGTGTTCCATTATTAAAAAGCTCCTCGTAATTCAAAAATAGTACCGCGAAAATTCCAGCTAAAAAATAAACTATTACATGAAGAGAAACTACACGCCAACAAAAGGGCATAAATTCTTTTTTGATTTCGTTCATAATTTTCTCCTTTTCTTTTTTATATTTTGTAGCGGCACGATGCCGCTATCGACCCTGATTAGCGGTTATGGCGTTTAACTACTTCATATCCGCATTACATTTATTCCTTCATTTCGGAGGGATAAACGCATTGCGCATATGAATCATATAGGCATAAAATTTAAGTTTGACTTAAAAATCCATCGTATCTAAAGGACTAATAATTTTCCCCAAAGATTGTTTACTAACATGGGTATAGATCTCCGTCGTCTTGGAACTCTGATGGCCCAATAATTCCTGGA
>JBLNDC010000090.1:0-2601 GCA_050261255.1 Bacteroidota bacterium | reverse complement strand
TTAAAGGAGCGTAGATTGACATTTGTTCAGGCATTGAATTCATAACTACTAAAGCTAACAAACTCCGTAAAACAAACCCTGCAGCCTTAATCCAATCGATAGTTACCAAATGGATAAGAATAGCAAGGCAAGCCGAGATAATTAAGATGATAAAAAACTGAGTTTCCCAATAAGGAGGTACACCAACCGGTTTATTTATTAAATAAAGATTCCACGCCAAACCGTAAATCAACAGGCTAAGAACAATCGTACCGATGCGAATTAGGTACGAAGAGCGCACGCTAGTATCCTCCCTATTGAAAATTCAAATCACACCGTGCCCCATTGCATATTTCATGACCTGAACCCGGTCTTTTAAATCAAGTTTGCTATAAATGTTACTCACATGATTACGTACCGTACCTTCAGTCAAGCATAACTTCTCAGCAATCACTTTATTATCGTGTCCCAATGCCAATAACCGAAAAACATCATATTCTCTCGGTGTTAACAACTTTTGAATATCTGCATAAATATTAGACTGTTCTACCGGTTCCGGTATGGTACTCAATTTATTGATTAGTTTTGTCGCCACATCGGTGGCCATTAATACTCCGCCGTTATAAACCGTTAAAATAGCCGCCTCGACTTCAGCGGGCTGAATATCTTTCAACAGATACCCGGCAACACCTAACTTTAAAGCCTCAAAAACATATTCGTCATCACTAAAAGTTGTCAACATAATAATTTTAGACTGCGGACAACTTTCTCGGATCCTCCGGGAACTTTCAACCCCATCCATAACCGGCATTCGTACATCCATTAAAATAATATCGGGAAGATGTTCGATGGCAAGCTGCAAACATTCCTCACCGTTACATGCTTGCGCAACAACCTTGAGGTTTGGATTACGCATTTCCAATAATGACCCCAGACTCTCCCGAAAAAGTTTTTGATCATCCGCCAATAATATCCTTATTGGTTGCGTAACGATTCCTTCTTTCAGTCGAAATTCTTTATAAAATTTCACCCTGGAAGTTTCATTATCCTTCAAAAAGTAGTGGAAACTTCGTTAACCATAAATTTGACTAATTCACTCGACAACGACTCCTTTTTTGAGAATAATATTGGCATAAAGGGCCGACTCGCCGGTTGCTACAATCGCGTATGCCTTTTTGGCCCTTTCATAAAAGACAAAACGCTCGATTTTCTCGAATTCAGCCTTTGGTTCATATTTTTTAACGATTTCACGGTAGTCATCCCAAATCGGTGTTTGAACCGGATCCCCCGGTACAACTTCCATCAAGCATACCGCCTTTTTGACATAGGGATCAAGCGGGTAAAATTTTAAAATGGCATCAAGCAATTCCGGTATACTGTGCCCATCCGCCCGCACCAATCTTTGGGCATAAGCCGCAGCCGGAAAATTGCCGTCGCCGAGGACCAATTCATCGCCATGACCCATTTCCATTAAAATCGCAAGCAAATCCGGAGAAATAATCTTGGAAATTCCTTTTAACATGTTGATGACTCCCTTCAGAAAAGTTTAATCAAATTCACCCTTTTATGTGCACCTAAGAGTAGGCGCACATAAAAGCGCCAGTTTTTAGTAGAGTAATGCATTAAATGCGTTTCACTTGATGAATAATTCCAGTGAGTTATTGGGCAATTTTACCGTCCAGGTCCCAAAGATCTTGCCAATCTTTAGCCCCTTCCCATAAAAACACCTGTCCTTTAATTAATCGGCAGTTCTTGTCGATTCCGGCAATCTCTTTCATCTCATCTTCCGTTAAGGGATCGATTGTCGAACACAATAGATTACTCAGATACTCGTTGCGATGAATCGAAAAAGGAATCGGAACCTGACCGCGCTGAACAGCCCATTTAACACAGACAACGGCCGGATGAACATTGAGCCGTTTGGCAATTTTTAAAATCACCGGATCCTGAATATCCACCGTATCGGTTTCGGTTTTATCACGATCGGGACGCGTCGGAGAACCGATCGGGCAAAAACCAATCGGGACAATGCCGTTATCCATCACAAACTTGAAGAACTCGGGTTGCTGAAAATGAGGATGCAATTCCATCTCATTGCATGCCGGTTTAATCTTGGCATCCTTTAATAATAGTTTCATTTTCGGAATGGTCATATTGGAAGTGCCGATATGTTTCACCAGCCCCATCTCGACCAGCCGCTCCATTTGCCGCCATACCTTCATATATTCTTCATGAATATAAGGACGGGCATGAGGATCTCTGGAGTCAACACCAACTCCTGGAGCATGAAAATTTGGATACGGCCAGTGGACGAGATAAAGATCGAGATATTCCAATTTTAAATCTTTTAAAGTTTTGGCGCAGGATATTAAAACATCACCTTCACCATGCATGTCATTCCAAACTTTAGAAGTAATCCAAAGCTCTTCCCGTTTAATCCCTGCTTGCATCACTTCCTGAAGGGAATTGCCAATCAGATGCTCGTTGCCATATACGGCTGCGCAGTCAATATGGCGGTATCCGACTGAAATAGCCCCTTTTACAGCTTCGGCAATATCTTCCCCGCTAAAACGATCGGATCCGAATGTGCCAAGCCCAACTGCAGGCATTTTAGCTCCGGTA
>JBLNDC010000089.1:0-4924 GCA_050261255.1 Bacteroidota bacterium | reverse complement strand
AAAAAGCCTCGTCAATTATAATTTAGTTGGACTTTGTTTCCAAGAATCAGGCCATCGCAGCTTTTACAATTCGAAGCGCCCGATTTACCGGCCTGAGGATTTACGGGGCTTAAAAATCCGGGTCCAGCCAAGTCAGATTATGTTTCGGTTAGTCGAATACTTTGGAGCCTCTCCGGTCCCCATTGATTACAATGATGTCTATCCGGCTCTCGTAGCCGGGGCCATCGATGGAGCCGAGAACAATATTCCAAGCTATCTGACTTCCGGGCATTATAAAGTTGCGCGTTATTTTTCATATGATAAACACACCTCAATTCCGGAGATTGTATTGCTTTCGAAAAAAACCTGGCTAAAACTGACCGATGGCGATCGGGAAATTATTTTGACCGCAGCTAAGGAATCGGTCGCTTACCAACGGGAGTTATGGTCGAAGTTTGAAATAACAGGCAGAAGACAACTGGAACAGGCGGGTTGCAAATTCAATGAAGTTGATGAAGAGGCGTTTCGAGTCGGGTTGGAAAGTTTTTATCATAAATACGCTAAGCAATATGAAAAAACCATCAGTGAGATTCAAAAGGTTAAATAGTTCAAGCCTAAAGTCTAAAGTCCAAAGTTTTTATGTGGAAAGTCATAATATTTATGCTTTTCACCTTTGACTTTCGACCAATTCACTTAATGGAATAAATATAGGTTGGACGGCCTTGTTTGCCGTAACTCAAATCATAACTCACTAAATTTTTATCTTGGAGCAGTTTTAAATAGCGGCGGGCCGATACGGTGGAGATTCCGACCTCGTTGGCGATATCATCGGAAGTAATCCCGTTTTTTTTGGCCCTTAAGATCTCAATGATTTTATTTTCAGTTAGTTGGCTAAAGCCTTTCTGAAAGTTTTCATCAACATTTTGAACGGGTGAAGCCAACCGGTCCAAATCGGCTTGAGAGACCTCGGCCTGGTTGATCGTATCTAAAAAGCTTTTATAATTAGTTAAAGCCTGAAGCAAGCGTTGTTTTAAAAAGGGTTTGATTAAGTAGTCTCTGATGCCAAGGTGAAAACATTCCTGGACGACGGGGACCTCCTTAACTGCGGTAATCATTATAAAATCCACTTTTTTATTAAAACTGCGAATTTTTTCGATCACCTTCACGCCGTTAAAATCAGGCAAACAGTTGTCCAACAAGATAATCTCCGGTTCCAGTTCCCGGGTTAGGGCGATTGCTTCGGCCCCGTTCTTGGCTGCGCCGACTACTTGAAAGTCGGGAGCTTCTTTAATAAACTCCTTACTAATATCCACAACCATCGGATCATCTTCGACGATTAACACTTTGATCTTTGCCAATAGACTCACCTTCGCTTTTCAAAGGAATTTTGACCAGAAAAATGGTCTGTTGATCACTATGAAAACGGATAGTCCCTCTTAAATTGTCGATGCACTGTTTTACTAAACTTAGCCCAATTCCTTTATTTTTCCCTTCCTTGGTAGTGAAACCCCGTTGAAAAATAAGTTTCTTAATGGCTGACGGTATGCCGGGGCCGTTATCCTTGACGATGATCGTCAGAAAGTGGCCGCGGGGAATGATTTTGACAGATACTTCCTTGAGAGGCTGGTCAATCCCGCGGAGCGCCTCGAAAGCATTTTCGATCAAATTGCCGACGATGCAGACCAGTTCGTTATCGGGAATGGCAACTTCATGCGGTATATGACTTGCCCGGTCAATTTTGAATTTGATATTTAATTCCCTAGCCCGGTTATATTTGCCTAATAAGATACCGGAAACGGCCGAGGTGGAAAAGGCGTTAGCCAAAAAAGAAATTAAATCTTGATGCGATTCGGTGGCCTCGTGTAAAAGGGTCAAAGCCGTATCATATTTGCCAAGTTGAATCAGGCCGGATATTGATTGGAGTTTATTTAAAAATTCATGGGTTTGAGAGCGTAAGGCCTGAGTATAATTTTTAACCTCCACCAATTCTTCGGCCACCTTTTGAAACTCGGTAAGATCACGGAGGGTAATCACCGCTCCCAGGATGCCGTTTTTAGTATTAATCGGCACACAGTTATAAACAATGACGCTTTCCCCAATCACCTGCTGTTGATTGAAAATGGCTTCCCCAGTTTCGAGAACCTTTTTGGTATTGAGGGCTTTGAAAAACGCTTCCGCCGGCCGGCCCGCCATCTCTAAATCGGTAGGGAGAATATGTTGAGCCTGTTTATTAATGAGCGTAATAGATCCTTCTTGATCGAGAGCGATAATTCCTTCAAAAGTAGACTGTAAAATGGTAGTGCTCTGATCGAGCAGGGACGCAATCTGGCTCGGCTCCATCCCAAAGATGGATTTTTTAATGTTTCTCGCTAAAATGTTAGCCCCGAAAAAACCAAAAATCAATCCGAAACCGGTTAGGGCAAAGAGAAAGAGTTTTTGGCGGAATAAACTTTCTAAAATTTCAGCGCGGCTGCGGGCAATCCCAACTATGGCGTTGAAACTGGCATCGCTGGGAAACGCGACAAAAATGTAATCATAGTCTTGAATACCGAGTTTATTCCCTGGCAAGAAGAGTGTTTGCTCCGGATTTTGGACCAGAAACGATTTGATTTGGTCGGTTAAGGAAATCGGTTTGTTATTATGGGCGAATTCTTGCTGATCGGTGAAGAATATCAAATCGCTATTCAGGACGGAGGAGAAGTAAGATATTAAATCGGCGTCGACCAAAGTTCCCAGATTTAAATAACCGACCATTTGATTGGCGTACATAATCGGGGTGGTAGTGATCAAATAAGTTTTAGCGCCTCGTTGGGACAAATAGGATTCGCTTTGCTCGGAACCGGGCTTGCGAAATGGCACTTTAGTAGAGGTATCGTTATAAGCGCGGTGGTTATCGGCTAATAAAGCGCCCTTTAGATCGATAATTTCAATTAGGCTGAGATTATAATCATTGGCTGTGAGCGTCAGGTAGTAGTGGAGCACATCCTTTAATCGATCACGGGTGGCCAATCCGATGATGTCCCGTTTGGTTTGAACTTTGGAGCGGGTAATTTGTTCATTAATGATGTTATCGATGGTTATTTTGAAGCTTTGGTAAGTTACTTGGAGGGATTTTTCCACCTGGCGTTCAAGTTCTTTTTGAAAAAAATAATTAGTGAAGATAAACACCGAAATCATCAGGATTATCAGGATTATTCCAAAATAAAGGTTGATCTTACTAATTAACCGCATTTTAGCACCTTATTATAATTCGAAAATAATAGCATGAAGGCTCAGAATTTGTATCAAAACCTATTAATGATAATTCTGCAAATGTCTTTTGAATTCCTGGTGGAATGAAAACATTAAGAATAGAGTTTTCTTGGAAATGATCGTACCATTAAATGTCCACTGATGGTCCTGGATTGAGCGGATATTTTGCTTTAGCAGTTTCATTTTAAATGAAAAAAGGTTATAATCAATGTATAAGATGTCCAAATAAGGGGGTAATGTTTTGTTTGGGAAAAAACAGGATTCGCACAGCTTATTAAGATTGACTTGTTTATTCTTAATGCTGACGGTCTTCATTTTTAGCGGTGGGAATTTATTGGCCATCGATTTTCTAGTGGATGACAACTTCAATTCCTTACCGATCGGTTCTAAACCGCCCGGGTATCAGATCGAAGAAACCGCGGGCAGTGTTGAGATTGCCTCGACCCCGGAACCATATAATAGAAGCCTTTATTTATTCGATCCAGGGAGCAGCAACATTAGGATTGTTAAGCGTTTTGAACCGTTTAAGAAAAGATTTTTCAGCGATGGAATCTTAATTGTGGAATTGTCTTTCATGCAACCGAGTCTGGGTAGTACCGCAAAATTAGTCCGGATTACCGATGCCGAATGCGTGAAAGGGCCGGATGAAACCAATACCGTGGTCCATATCGAAACCAGATCGGGGGCCAAGATTGCTTATAAAACAGCAGATGGCAAATTCGTGAATATCGATTCTTATGAAAAAGAGAAATGGTATCGATTTCGCATTGTAGCCGATGTAAAAAACCAACTTGTCAATATTTACATCAATGGCATTTTACGAGCGGAAAAAATTCCTTTCTTAAAGCCGGTTCAGGTAATTGGCGCCATCGATTCCTATACTCCGGGCAGTAGCAGCAAAGGACATTATCTCGATAATATCCAAGTGTATGAAGGTTCAAAGGCGGATATGGAAGATCCCGGAATCTTTGAGACCACTGAAACCACAACAACTCAAACTGCGACTACTTCGGTGAAAATAGCTTCCACCGAATCGGAGATCATCGATGAATTGGTTCTATATGATTCCGAACGTGCCCGATATTGGTCGGTCCGTTCTAATATCCAAGTTAACGAGCAAATGTTCGGAGACCGCGCTTACTTAATCGCTTCAATGCCTATACAATATGCCGGTTACGATTGGATTAAGACCGGTTGCGATTCCAAAAAGTTTTACGGTAAGGTGATGGCTACTTTTAAAGTAAAAGAGAATGCCACAGTATACGTTGCCCATGACGATCGGATCGTGGTCAAGCCGGCTTGGATGGCGGACTGGAAAGATACCGGGGATGATATGACCGATAACCAAACATCTCCTAAAGTGATCTACAGTATTTTCGAAAAAAGTTTTGCCGCAAATTCGATTGTATCCTTGGGTGAAAACGGAGGCAACACCGGGGCCACTCAATATATCGTGATCGTTAAAGGACAGAAAGGGCCGAAAGCTGCGGCTAAGCCATTACCGGTTAGCACTGCTTCTCCGGTTACCTGGGGTGCTTGTTTAAGCCAAAGGCCGGAATGGTATTCCGGTAAGGAAGCGATCCGGATTGCCGATAATGTGCTTTTCTACCAACGGGACACCGGCGGTTGGTTTAAAAATATCGACATGGCCCAAGAATTGACGGAAAAGAACTGCCAGGTGCTGCTGGTCGAA
>JBLNDC010000088.1:0-2683 GCA_050261255.1 Bacteroidota bacterium | reverse complement strand
CTTTATCGTGGTGCTGAGTTTCACGGGCGCCTTCGCCATTCGTAACTCCATTGAGGATGTAATCCTGGCGATTATCTTCGGCATACTCGGTTACGCGTTATTTAAAAACAAATGGCCGGTCCAATGTTTAATCCTGGGGATGGTCCTCGGTGAAATGGCTGAAAACAATTTTCACCGGGCGCTGCAAATTTCCGACAACTCGTACCGGATTTTCATTGACAAACCGATTTCCTTAACTTTCTTCATTGTTATTATCGCCATTCTGATTTGGACTTATTGCGGCGACATGATCAAGGCCAGATTTAAAGTTCAAAGAGGCTAATTGTGTTATTAAGCGTTAAATTGCGCAACCCGGAATTTTTAAATTCCGTTGCGGATATTAAGGAAAAAAGAAAGGAGTTCGAAAATGAAAAGAATCGACAAGAATTTTAGAATGTTAGTTTGTCTGGCGGTCGCGGCATTGTTTTTGAGCGTCTGGGGAATTCCGTTTACCCAGGCAGCCGCCAAAGCGCCGATCAAAATCGGCGTGGTTTACAGTTCTTCAGGTTCCCAGGCCCATACCGGTCTGCAAGAAGCCAACGTTATCAACATGATCGTCGATGAGGTCAACGCCAAAGGCGGAATTAACGGACATCCCCTGAAAGCCATTCTAGAGAACGACGACACCCAAACCGTTAAATCCGTTAGCGCTGCCAAAAAGCTGGTCTTCAGCGACAAGGTCCATGTTTTAATGGGCGCTAATACCAGTTCAGCCATTAAAGCCATTCAACAACAGGTTACCGAGATGGAAAAAGTCCCCTATATCAGTATGGTGGGCAGTGATCCCGCCCTTACCACGATGGGGCAGCAATGGTATTTTCGGAACTCCTTATCCGCCGCTTACCAAACCGGAAGTATCATTGATTACGTGGTGAAAGATCTAAAATTAAAAAGTTTCGCGATGATTTTTGACGCCGCCTCCGCCTCCGACCAAGCGAAAGCCGTCGAGGCTGGATTGAATAAAGCCGGGTTCAACCTGGTCGCCAAAGAACAGTTTAAGACCGGCGATACCAGTTTCAATTCGCAATTGTTAAAGATTAAACAAGCCAATCCGGATGCCCTGGTAACCATCGGAGTTGCTCCGGAAGCGGCCGGCGTCGCCAAGCAGGTCCGGGATATGGGAATTAATGCTCGGATCATAGGATTGGTTGCTATAGTCTATGATGAATATATCAACTTGGGTGGAAGCGCCGTGGAAGGGACTGTCGCGGCCAGTTCCTTTAGGTCCGATAACCCGGCCGCCAACGTTCAGGCTTTTGTCAAGAAGTATCAGGAAAAATTCAAAGACTCCCCCGACCATGCCGCCGCCCAGACTTTCGACGCCATGAACATGTTGATCAAGGCGTTGACCGGCACCAAGTTGAAACTGACCGATAAAGCGCTTCAATCCGATCGGCAGCTCGTTCGGGACGCGATTACCAAGATCAATAACTATGATGGAGTAGTCGGACTGCTTTCCTATGGGCCTCAAGATCGGGACGCTTATGAAAAGACCTTGATCGTCGAAGTTAAAAACGGTAAATGGACGGTTGTTAAGGACGCGCGTTAATCTAATTTTTCATTTTAAGGTTGATTGAGGCTGTCCCCGAAAGGAATACTGAATGACTCGGACAGCCTCAATATTACTACCTTTGGAAAGGAGTGCTAATGTTAACATATATATTATTGGGGCTAACGATTGGCGCGATTTACGCTCTGATTGCGGTTGGTTTCTCATTAATCTTTGAAACCGTGAAACTGCTTCATTTCGCCCAAGGAGATTTGTTGATGATCGGCGGTTTTATCGCCCTTTCTCTGATCGCCGTCTTCGGGTTTAACCCGATCGTTGTCGGGATAGGCACGATGTTAGCATTGGGCTTGTTCGCCGCGTTTCTGCAGCGAATAGTCTATAATTCCGTACCAGCCCACTTGGTGCCGGTGCGAATCATGTCAACCTTAGGGATCGGCATGGCCCTTCGTAATGCCGCTTCGCTTATTTGGGGAGCAAAAGCCCATAATATGCCCGAAGAGTTTTTTCCGGGCGGTCCCGTTAATCTGATCGGATTAACCATTCGTCCCGGATATTACTGGACATTAATAGTCTCACTGGTAGTTATGGCTTTGCTCTTGTGGTTCTTATATCGGACTAAAATCGGTTTGGCTACGAGGACCGTCGCTTACCGTTATGATATTGCCGAGATGCTGGGGGTAAATCCGTTACTCTTATGCACGCTGAGCTTTGGCATTGCCGGAGCCCTGGCCGGTATTTCGGGAATTTTGGTCAGTCCACAGACTTTTGTTCATTTTCACATGGGTCCCGCTTTGAACCAGAAAGGATTTACCGCGGCGGTTCTAGGCGGACTGGGAAGCATACCCGGAGGAATTTTGGGCGGATTTACGCTGGGACTAATCGAGACTTTCGGTGGAATTTTAATTCCCAGCGGTTATCAAGATGTGATTTCTTTCGTGATCTTAGTCTGCGTTCTGTTCATTCGTCCTCAAGGACTTTTGGGTCAAGTCCATCGCGAAAAATTGTAAGAAGGTGGTAATTTGAGAGGAATCAAAAACAAAGTCGCCCTGCTGGTAGCAGTCCTTTTATTAACATGTTTACCCTTGGTTGAAAGCAATTATTACTTTTTATATGTTCTATGCACTACGGGCATTT